>NZ_CP030118.1:300000-600000 GCF_006968745.1 Brasilonema sennae CENA114
TGCACAAAATCCTTATCTCCAGGCAGAACCGCCCTACAAAATGTATTTCATTTTATTAGAACAAACTGCCACACTTAGAGATGTAGAACCGTTGAAGTATCAAGCATCTCAAGCTGAAAACAAGGGTGATTTCTTATTAGCAAAACAATTATGGGTGAGAGTTTTGGCTGTATCCCGTGGTGATTGGGATGCTGTTGATGCTATTGAAAGGATTGCTGTGCGTCAGCGAGGAAACTTTGAACCGAGAAGCTCAACTATCGTATGCTGCGTGGTGGTTCTTGGGGCAACGGTCCCGGGTACTGCCGTTCGGCGTTTCGCTACTACCTCGTTGCGGTCGGCTGGGACAACTTCAGTGGTTTTCGCGTTGCGTGTTCTGCCGCGTGAACTCTTTAGCCCTTTATACTTTTATTCTTTTTCCCTTTACCCTTCTTTTCTTTTCTCTTTTTGAGTGTAGCGTAAGCGCAAAGCGCACGCTAAGAGCGAACGCGCAGCGTATCCCCTTGGGACTCAGCGGAACGATCTAATTTTTTTTGCCAAACCGCTGTTTTTTTATTTGCTTGTTTTAGGGTAGTGTTACGCAGAGCGTATCAACCAGTAAATTATCCTCTCCAGAAACCGCTACTTTTGTCTTCGATTTCAAAAGTTTGTAGTTGATTGACTTTTTTGGTTGATTACTTTGTCCTGCACTCACATACTCGATTGCAAGATTAATGGTATTTTATTTTTGCACAAACTCCTTTATCGCAATGGCGATACAAGCTATGACACTCAATTTATATTTACTGCGACATGGAGAAACTACTTTTAGTCAAAGTGGTAAATTCTGCGGTGAAACTGATGCGGAGTTGACATCCGAAGGGATGCAGATGGCATCCAGTTTTGCGGATGTTTATCACAAATTGAAGTGGGAAGCGGTTTATGTTAGCCCGATGAAGCGCACAATTGCAACTGCTAAACCATTTTGTGATGCTATCGGTATGGATATGCAGTTGCGTGACGGACTTAGAGAAGGTAGTTACGGCGAATGGGAAACTAAGAGTAAATCGTTTGCCCAAGAGAATTATGCAGAAAACTATGTAAAATGGTTGACAGAACCGGCTTGGAATGCGCCATTAGGTGGAGAAACTGCGGTAGATATTGCTAACCGTTCTATGCCTGTAATTGCTGAGATTCAAGAAAAACATCCCCAAGGTAATGTTTTAGTAGTATCCCATAAAGCCACGATTCGGATTCTGCTTTGCAGTTTACTAGGAATAGATTTGGGACGCTATCGCTATCGGGTGAATATTTTGGTCGCGTCGGTAAGTATGGTTAAATTTGACGTTAATGGTCCTCTTTTAGAAATATTAGGCGATCGCCATCATATACCCGATCATATTCGCTCTCGTCCGGGAACATAATACTCGCTTGGGAGAAACAGCGATCGGCAAGTACGGGCGAGTGTAAACTGGCGCTTTAAAACAAAGGACGCACGGAATAAATTTGAACGATTATATCCTTCTGTTTATCAAATGTTCCTGAGCGACCAAACAATTCAAAATTCAAAATTCGCTCGTTCAAAAACCAAGAAAGAAATAATTTTGAAATTAACAACTGGGGTGCGAGCCCCAATATTAGATATGGAAAAAGTAAAAAGCAAAGCATCCTTGTTTCAAGCCCCTAACTTTAGTTATGGGGTTCTTAATTTTGAATTTTGAATTTTGTTAGCGCAGCGGGGCGTTTGCGTAGCGCCAAAGTCTGCCGGGGGGAGTATCCCCCCGGCGAGCTTTGCCCCTTAGGGGCTAGCCCTCCTTTGAATTTGAGCCCGAAGGGCGAGTGACTTTTGCAAGAGGTCTAGTAGTCTGACGGCTGGTCTTTTTCCTAAATTTTCACCAAAGCGGCTACAGTACCAGCGCTGACTCAACAGCTCGTCGTGTTAGCTGCTAGCGTAATCACCGCGACTGGACAAGGTGCCTTGTTGAGAATAGCATCGGTGCGGTGACCAAAGAAGGCTCGACCAGAAACTGTACGTACACTGCTAGCCATAACAATCAAGTCTACTTCATTAACGCGAGCAAACTTGAGAATTTCCAACTCTGGACTTCCATTTAGGATTGCAGTTTTGACGGATGCCCCCAGTCCCCGCCCCACCTCAGCTTGCTCATGCACAATCTTTTCGGCAAGATCTGTTACAGAGCTCATCGTCTGCTGCTCAAACAAAATGTATTCCTGCTGAGTCCGGTTGACGACATTGACTAATGTAACTGTTGCCCCGGTTTGAGTGGCGATTGTACTTGCTACCTCAACTGCATGTTGGCTATACTCGGTTCCACTGGTTGGCACTAAAATATGACCAATTTTATGATAAGCAGCCAGATCCGTTTCTTCCTCCGCTTCGGATAAATTAGACTTGACTACCATTGTGGCGCAAGGAGCTTCTTGAACTACCCGATCAACAAGTAAATTGAATAAAGCACCTTTGGAACGCTGACGTTCTGTTGCGCCAATAACAATCAAGTCATACCCTTTGCAAGCTTCTTTAAGAATCACCTCAGCTTTGTTGCTTCCCGACTCCACCTTAGTTTCCAGTAGCGACTCGGCGGGTAGATGAAATTTCTCGGTTACTGTAGCAATGGCAGTTTCTGCGGTAGTATCTTTTACCGCATTAGCTGATTTCGTCTTGGCTTTTTTATCACTTTTGGCAAACAGAATCGTCACTTCTACGGGATTTTGGTGTGCTAAATGACTCACTAACTGAGCCGCTAACTTAACGTTCGGTCCTCCTTGGGTGGGCATGAGTACTCGGCGAATGCGCTTGATAAAGCTGCGGCTTGCTAGTTGTTCTTGCTCCAAGCGCTGAACTTCTTCATCACTCATTGACACTTTGGACAATGACCAACGCAACAAGGGAGGAGCCATCAACGAAGTTACAATTGCCACCATGACAATAATTGAATACATCTGCGGATTCAGCACGCCCAAAGAAACCCCAATAGTGGCAACAATAATCTCCATTGCGCCACGGGCATTCATCCCCGAACCCATTGCAATACCTTCCCAATGGCTCAACCCACCGATACGAGAACCGATATAGGCTCCAGTGAATTTACCGAAACAAGCAACTGCCAGTACGAGCAAGCCAATTCCCAACGTCTGAGGATTGAGTATTTGCAGTAAGTCTACCTTTAATCCGGCTGTGGCAAAGAAGATAGGAGCCAAAAACCCAGAGGTAATCAGTTCTAGAGTCAGCCCCGCCTCCCGACTAAAACGCGGCGATTGCCCTGCTAAAATCCCCGTAACAAACGCTCCCAGTGCGGCTTCAATTCCTAAAGTATGGGTAAAGGCAGCAGCACCTAACGCTAGTACTAATAGAGCTGACAAACTAGCTGTTGGTCCACCAATGTAATTATCTACCCAGCGAAACACCCAAGACATGAGCGATCGCCCAATCGTAAAGGCAATTCCCAAAAATAGAACCGCTCCGCCAACCGACCGAAATACCGTCTGGAAATCAAATTTCCCACTACTTGCCAACCCCGATACCACAGACAGGAGAATCCAGCCAATGGTATCATCAGTCATACCAGCTGCCAAAGTAACCTGACCAATATCCCGTCGAATCAACTTTAAGTCCATCAGCACTTTGGCAATCACTGGAACTGCCGAGATACTCATAGCAGTCGCAATAAACAGACTGAAGATCAGACGTTGATTAGGATTAACTAAAAAGCCCTCTGGCAGAAACCAGCCCAAACCCAGTCCAGTAGCGAAGGGAATGACAATGCCTCCCAAAGAAATTACTAGAGCTGTTTTGCCTTTGCGAACAATTAAATTCAGGTCTGTCTCCAGCCCGGTGACAACTAGCAAAAACAGCACTCCTAACCAGGAGACGACCGAAAGCAGATCAGACTGTGCCTGAATTTTAGGGAAAATATGCTCCTGTAAACTTGGCAGAAGCCAGCCGAACACCGACGGACCTAGCAGCACCCCTGCAAGCAACTCACCAACCACAGGTGGTAGCTTGATTCGACGCATGAACTCACCTAAGCCTCTGGAGACCAAAAGCAGTAGAGCTAACTCTAGCAATATCAGTAGCAACTCGTGGTGACCAAGGGGCTTGATTGGACCTTTTTGGGCTACTGCACTAGCAGCAAGTAAAGGGTCGAGGAGTGGATTCATGATTTTTATCAAAATTTCTGAAGATGCTCTCACAAGAATCTTCGATGCTCAACAAGTGAAAATCATCTATCTTAGAGCTATTTCATCTCAAAAGGAGGATTAATATATCACCCAGTTCTGTAGTCATCGTTGGCAATACACCCTACGGCATTCAGTCTGCAAACGCAGCTAGTGTGGATGTGATTGCGTTTCGTTGCGCCGGCTTTGACGATGCTCAACCAGAGTGAAGCGATCTGCCTCACGCTCATGCTGAGGGATTTGCGCATAAGGCAAGCGAAGCTATCGCCATTTACAACCAGCCAGCCGACCTTCTAGCGGAATATGAACATTCTCCTCTAGGAAACAGAAAGCGATAATTAGGACAAAACCCCAATCATCGCCACCCAGCTTTTGTGAACAAAGCGAGAAATATTCCAGCAGCAAAATTAGATAGCTCCTGGACCTTTACCCCGTTGGTCACCCTCTGCTGTGAGTTCACCTTGTTTATCTTCATTGACTTCTTCTAGGTCTTCAGCACGCTCTGCAGCATCTTCTGCTTCTACTTGTCGCGCATCACCCGGTGTTTCGTAGTACATTTCCGGCTCAATCGCGTGGTTATTTGTTAAACCTTCTTGGTCAGTTGTGTAGCCTTTGGTGGTGTCGATACTGTTCCCTCCCTCTTCTTGAGGCGTTCCTTTGAACAGATCTCCTTCTCTTTCAAGACGAGCAGCAGTTTCAGCAGGTGTAATTCCTCTGTCGAAATTATTGTTATCAACGCGATCTGAGGAATCTACTGCTTTGTTAGGTGATTCGCTAGCCATAAATGATCGATGTCCTTGTTAAAAATCTGTTAAATTTAGTTCAATAATAAGATTATGTTTTTCCGTACTCAAGAATAAACTATCTTTAGAAGTGCTCTTACTCAAAAACTTCTATCTAAAGACAGAGACTTTTAAAATTATTCTCGACACTAAAATTCTTTAATGGCAACTAAAAACCATACAAAATTATAAAAACGATCAAATAGAAAATTTAACTTCTACTTGACCGCATTTTTGAAAACTAATAATTCATGATAAAAAACAAGCTTATTAATTCACTTTGGGTTGCATAGTTTTCCTACTTTTATGTAATCCCAATAGTTTTATGAGTTAGCTGATTTATCAGATTTTTTAGCTTTTTGTCTGCTCAACTGTGGCTTTATTAACAATTTTTGTAACGCCTTTGATTTCTTTTGGCAAAGTGTCAATCTTAGCTAACTGATCTTTTTTTGCTACAGTTCCAGATATTGTTACTGTGCCATCTTCTGAAGCTGCAACTGTTAAATGACCGTTGGGGATATTAGCTTCTAACTTAGAGCGAACTTCGCTTTCAATGTCACGTGCTGCTCTTTTTGTCGCACTCCCATCATTCAATTGATTGTTGCGCTGTTCACGAGCACGAATGTCAGCATTGAGTTGTTTTTTGCGGATCTCACTCTGAGCATCTTTCAGAGCAGCTTCTGTGGCTTGTGCAGATGGTGCTTGTGTCACTTGTTCCGCTGTTGTATTAGGTGCATCTGCGCTAGTTCTGGCAGGAGGATTTTGACAAGCAGTAGCACCGAAAAGTAAAATGCAACTGATGAAAAAAGGAGTGATCTTGTTCATGTTTCTTTCTCTGATTAATTATTTGTAATTTAAGAGTAGTTAGTTGTTAATTCTTAGCAATGACTTACTATGAATGAATAATCATAAATTACTAACCCATAACAACTAACCACTAACGACTACGCCATTTCGGTTCGGTGGTCAATAATTATCACAGCAGGATCATTATCGTCATATCCTGTTGAGTAATTGGTAGAAGGGCTATTTACAAATGGCGTTTCCCGACGAACACTTCGGTCATAACCTTGGTGATGAACACCATCTATGTCGGTGGCATCAAAGATATCAAACTCTTCAATTCCTCGACGTTTCAAAATCGGTTCAGCACGGTGGATTTCATCGTTTGTGCCATCAACCATCACTAAGTTATCGCCTCTATTGACGCGATCGCTGTAAACTCGCGCACGGTTTTCTGGAATTCCCAAACCAACGAGTCCGCCTGCCAAACCACCAGCAGCCGCACCAATCGCTCCGCCTGCAAGTGTTGTAGCTAAAGCAGTTGCTGCTGCACCGCCTGCAATGATAGGACCAACACCAGGAATCGCTAATGCACCAAGACCAACTAACAAGCCTCCCAAACCGCCTAGCGCACCGCCTGTGGCTGCGCCAGCTTTTGCGCCTTCGTCTGCTTTATTGCCTGTTTCAAGATTTGTATTGACGCCAGCAATATTGCTCTTGCCATCTGTATCTTTTGCAATCAACGACACTTGATTCAAAGGAAAACCTGCATCTCGCAGTTCTGTCAGTGCTGCTTCTGCATCACGGCGGTGAGAAAAGACGCCAATTGCTCGTCTAGTTCTTTGCAATGTTGCTGTGCGCCCAACAGGCTGTGTAGAACTGATGAGAACTGGATCGTGAATCTCCCATTGTTCAATTCCATGCCGATTTAGAATCGTGCCAGCGCTATTAATCTCATCATCTGTACCATCAATAACGACGACATAATCTCCATTATTCAGGCGCTCATTGTAAAAGTGAGTGCGAGCATCAGGAAATCTAAACCTTGTGGCGTCAATACGATCCTTCAAGTCAACTCCGGCAAAAGGTTCCCTTCGGGTTGAGTCCCTGTTAAATAGGGAAATTTGACTTAAAGGAAAACCTGCTGTTCGCAAATCGCTAACTGCAGCTTCGGCATCGCGCAGATGAGAGAAATAACCAACGGCGTGTTTATTATGACCCAAACCTCCACGTGGAGGAGAGGAGAGTCCAGTAGCTGGCGAGATATATTCGGCTGTCCCACTTGTGACTCCAGATCTGTCGTAAACGTCAAACTCTTCAATTCCTCGCCGTTTTAAAATCTCTTCTGCTTTAGCGATTTCTGCGTCTGTGGCATCTATGATGATCAGGTAGTCTCCGCGCTCTACTCGTTCGTTATAAACTCTGGCTCTTTCTTCAGGAATTCCCAAACCAACCAATGCACCAAGTAGACTACCAGCAGCAGCACCAATACCTGCTCCTGCTGCAGTTGTAGCTAGGGCTGTTGCTGTTGCTCCAGCAAGCATAATCGGACCAATTCCCGGAATTGCTAATGTGCCAAGACCAACTAACAAACCAGTTAATCCGCCCAACACACCACCAGAAACAGCTCCAACTGTAGCGCCTTCATCAGATTTATTACCGATATTTTCCCGCACTTCAGTGCCCGCAATCTCATCGTTGCGGTCTGCATCTTGCTTGATGACAGATACTTTATCTATCGGGAAGCCCGATTCTCTCAACTCATAGAGTGCGCCTTCTGCATCTCGACGATTAGAAAACACACCTACAGCACGCTTATTTACACCTATAACCATGCTTTCTTAACCTCAAGAGTAAAATTAATTTTCTAGGTTCTTATTTAGTACCTTCGATTTTATTTATCCAGGTTTTTAATTTTTTTTTCATCAATCCCTTGGAGGAATTTTTATCTATCTTTAGTATTAGAAAATAAAATAATGTGTAGTTTTTTTAAAAAAATTAAGATTTGATTTGATTTAAGATTATTTTTCTCATTTTTGATTTTTGAGATGATGTCTAAAAGTCTCATTAATTTTAATCAAACAATGTCTTGTTTTGTGTTTTCTGTATCAAGGCAGACAATCTGACTGTCAGCAAACTAGGGGTGTAAGAGTGTAGGGGATCCCCATCAATGAATTGACTCACATATTGCGCCAAGAAAAATTGATGGATTTTAGGAACTCAGTATTCAAGCATAAGTCTTGATTTAGCAAGAGAAGTTCATAAAATTCATGTAGCTTTATCGTACCTCTTTTTAGCTTGTACGGTTTTATACGCAGAGGTGCAAGATATGAGTTGAGGGCTTGAGTCCTTCTTCCCCCTATACCCCTACACCCGCGCGTTGCGGTCATTCAGAGGCTTTGCGGAAGGTTTCCCTCCGAAAAGTCGAACAGGTGTATCGCAAGACAGTGCCTCAACCTTTGTGATGAACACGGGCTGGGTAAGCTACCGTTTACTAGTAAGGGTTTCAGGCGTTATTAGTTTTGGCTTTGGTAGATTTGTTTATTCCTACCTACCAATCTATAAAATTAAGTTTTGTATTATTTATTGATAAGCTTTGAAAAATTCGCTTATATTTAATAGCCTTGGCTTGCCTTCACCAAGAATAAGTGGCAACTTGCCATCCCATTTATCTAATGCTCGATTTTGCAAAATTTCTGGGGTTAGAGTTTCATTTAGTAATTTATGTACTTCAGCCTGTCCTTTTGCAAGATTAACTTTTGCCTCTGCTTCTTTTGATGCTTTGAGCGCTACAAACTCTGCCTTCTTTGCTTCTTGTTCGGCAATTTGTTTCGCTTCTACTGCTTCATCAAATTTCTGAGAGAAGTGAACATGCACAAGAGAAACATCATCCACTGCGACATGATAGTTTGCTAATCGTGCCGTTAATACATCATCTACTTCGGTTTTCACTTTTCCTCGTTTAGTAATTAATTCCTCAGCAGTATACTTTGCAATAACTGCCTTGAGGACTTCTTCGATTGCTGGATTAAGAATCCGAACTACAACATTCTTTTCGTCTCCGATTTGTTGAAATAAGCGATTGACTTCCTCTGGAACTATATGCCAATTGAGCGCTACATCTGCAAAAATATCCTGTAAGTCTTTGGAAGAAGCCTCAGCAGAAATATCTTGTTTTTGAACTCGAACGCTCAATGTTTTTACTGTATTAACGATAGGAATAACGACATGAATTCCTTCTCCTAGTGTCGTTTCTTGTACTTTTCCAAATTCCATTAACACTCCTCGTTCGCCTGCGTTGACAATGACAAAAGGCGTGAGGAAAATGGTAATCAAGCATAAAAGTGCAGTTAGTTTACCAGCACTGTTAAAGGCTTTACTTTTTTTCATGCTGACCTCACGGGAGTGTGGAAACCGTGCGCTTTCAAGCCACGGAGGAAACACGACACGCTTGATTTATCAACCCTTCGACTACGCTTAGGGTAAACCCTCAAATTCTCCAAATTAGGCATATGAATAACCGTCCTTTTTGTGAATGTGTTTGCAATACGTGTGATTAACGCCTTGGATTAACTCAGTCTTAGTTGCAACGTTAAAACTGCCTGTTGCACGAGTTGCAATTCTTCCAACATATTGACCAACCTTTTTCCCAGAAGTAACGGTTGCCTTAACAACATATCCAGTTTGAAAACCAAAATGAAATTTAGCTCTTGAGCAATGACGACTAGGAAAACCGTATTTGTCAGTTCGGCATAGTTGACGGGTTCCGTGCCCGTTTGCTGTGATCAGCAAGGGTTTTACATTCTTGACATTGAGAATTGGCGTAGATTTCCCCACACACGCAGCATCAAGCCAATGCGTTTTGTCTAAACCTTGCTGAGTGCGGTTGAATTTGGTCAATCCTCCTGATCCAGTTTCTACTGATAAACCAGTTGCTTTTAACACTTCCAGCAATGCAAACCTAGTTGTATTAACTGCGGCAGCACCTACCAATGGTTTTTTTGCTTGTTTAAGAATATTCTCTAACTTTGATGGGTCTTTTTTGAGAAACTCCCTAATATCTTTTGTCCCTTTCTTGGTGTTACATTTCTCACAACTTAGGGTTAGGTTTGTGATTGAATTAGAGCCACCTTTAGACCTAGGGTGAATATGTTCTATTTGCAATTTAACGTCCTTTGTTCCGCAGTAAGCGCACTGTCTATTCCACTTTTCTAGTAGGTATTCTCTGGTTTCATAACCTGCAAGAGTACCCTGTTGGTATTCCTTACCTTGAATATCAGGATTACGCATTAGCTGCATATCAAAGCGTACTAACTCTTGGCTTATCACTTCAATTAATGCGACTGCTGAAGCCCCCAAATTGAATTTGGGGGTTGCTTACAACTGATTTGGGAACGCCAATTTTTCAATAGTCTTCAGTTATCAGTTAAGCACCTATAGCAATCCTCCAAAGATTTTTGAGAATCACTTCTTGAGAGTCTTAACGCTTAACAGGTGAGACCAGCCCCCGTCTTGGTGAACCAGCACTGCGGGAGGGTTTCCCTCCGCAGGTGACTGGTGAACCCCGTAGGGGCGGTCTCCGTCACGTTAGCGTAGCGTCTGTGCAGGAGATTGGGGGACTGGCGTTAGCGCAGCGAGACCGGAGGTCTTCCCCGAAGGGAAAGAAGGAATAAAGCTGTACCCAGAGCAAAAATTAAATTAGAGTCCAATAAACAGAACAAACAAGCCTTGGCTAGAATAACTCAATCTGGTTCTACACCTAAATGTATGGGTATAAATAGTCCCAGCCTGAATAATTGGGATAGGCTTGGCTTGTTTTTTTCAGGCGATAAGCTAGACGCTTGACGCTACGCGTATCGCCAAAACGCTTCCTGTTGTCCAAAGATAGGTTTAGAGGGTTTTGCAAAAGCTACCTTCGCTCGCCAAGAAGGGCAATAAGTTAGAGGCTTGACCCCACGCGTATCGCACTTAATAATCAATCTATAGTAGATAAGCCGCAACTTGCGTTACTAGATGCTAACATCTTCTGGTTGGAGTACTCATATAGCTGCAGTAGATTATCAACTCAACTGATTCAAAAACGGACGAGCCAGGAAAAAGCTAGAAATTGATTTAGCATCAAGTAGCTCACCGTCAAGAATAGATTTCTCTAGCTCATCTGGTGTGAAAAACACTGTTTCCAAATCCTCGTCTTCGTCTTGTGTTGGTGCTTTCTCCAGCTTTTCTAAATCTTGTGCTAAATAAGCATAAATGATTTCATCAGAATAACCCGGAGCGAGAAAAAATTCTCCTAGTTTTTGCCACTTTTGGGCACGGTAGCCAGTTTCTTCTTGTATTTCACGCTGAATTGTCTGTAGGGGGTCTTCGTTTGGTTCCAATGTACCAGCAGGAAACTCTAACACTCTTCCTTGAACTGCAAAACGATACTGGCGCAAAAGTATCAGTTTACCTTCTGAAGTGACGGGTATAGCTAAAGCGCCACCTGGATGACGAATGCATTCCCATTCTCCTTCTGCGTTGTTAGGTAATCGTAAGCGATTAACCTCAAAATCAAATTTGCGTCCTTTATAGTACAAGCGCTGTCTGAGCAGCTGGGGTAATTCTCTACCTAGTGGCATAGTTCAATAATTTGCTTTAAAAATACACAGACTAAGGCTTTGCTGAAGATGTCAAAATCAGCGTTGTCTGTATCTGTTAGTGGTAAACTTAGTAGCCACCAACAAGTGTACTTCAGAACAGCCTACCTATCTTTGACTTCTCAACCTTCTTGTCGCACAGGATAATGACCAATTTTACTGCCAAGGGCGATCGCACTATTAACCTTTATTAAGTAACGTATTTTGCTTGCCTGTTTTGTTTTTGTGTTTTATATCTTTTCAGCAGTACTATTGCTTGATGCAATGAGAAAAGATAAAATTTGTATAAATAAAAACACAAAACTACAACAAAAATTTTAGCAAAAACGATATATCCAATCATTCGTTGGGTGATATACTATCACGAATGTAGTGCAATGATCAAAAAACTTTGGATGGTGGTTAGATTGCAACTGCTTGAAGTGAGGAATTAACGTGGTTAAGTTTACCTCCTGGTTCAAGGAACGACCAGAAAAGTCGAGTGAAGCTGATAAGGTTCAACCAAACTCGCCGCTTAGTGACCAAAATGAGGAGAACAAGGGATTAACAAATGAAAATGATAAGACAACACCAACCAAGCCCGCAAGGCAAAACAAATTACTGAACCAGATACTTTCCAAACTTCCTGGTAGTCACAAACCCCTTTATCGTCGTTACTGGTTTTGGGCAGGCTTGGGTATAAGTAGTGGAATTATTGCCATAGCCTACGGAATTCGAGCAATAGACCAAGGTTTACCAGATAAAGCGGAACTGACTGCAATTGTTCGAGAACGTACACTGACTATAAAAGCAGCTGATGGTAGCATAATACAACAACAAGGTGAAGCAACTAGAGAACAGTTAAAAATAGAAGAAATACCAGATAAACTTAAAAAAGCTTTTATTGCTTCAGAAGACAGAAGGTTCAAAGAACACAACGGAGTTGATCCCCAAGGAATTGTGAGAGCAGTTTTAAATAACCTGCGATCGCAAAACGTGGTCGAAGGTGGTAGTACAATTACGCAACAACTCTCAAGAATTCTGTTTCTCAAACAAGAGAAAACTTTCTGGCGTAAGTTAAAAGAAGCCCGATTATCACAAAAAATTGAAGGGCAATTGTCCAAGGACGAAATTCTGGAACGTTACCTGAATTTAGTTTACTTGGGTTCTGGTGCTTACGGTGTCGCAGATGCAGCATGGGTTTATTTTAGTAAATCTGTGGATCAACTCACCTTGGATGAAATGGCGATAATTGCAGCATTACCTCCTGCCCCAAATCGCTTTTCGCCACAAGTGAATAAACAAGAGGCAAAACAACGGCGAGATTTGGTACTACAGCGGATGCTGGAATATGGATTTATTACAGCAGCCGAAAAACAAACAGCAACTGCAGAACCGATTCACCTGAAACCCAGTTCACCCAAGCGATGGCAAGAAGAAGCCCCCTACTTTATTAGCTACGTTCAGAAAGAATTGCCTAAGTATGTTTCCCCCAAAGCACTACAAGCAGGCGGTTTCACAGTGGAAACAAGTCTGAACTTGAATTGGCAGAAGGCGGCGGAAGCAGCTGTGAAAAAAACGCTGCGAAATGAGGGGCGCTGGGAAAACTTCAAGCAAGCGGCTTTGGTTGCTGTTGATCCCCGCAATGGTGAAATTAAGGCAATGGTTGGGGGAAAAGACTTTGGTAAAAACCAATTTAATCGCGTGACTCAGGCACAGCGTCAACCAGGATCAACATTCAAAGGGTTTGTTTATGCAGCTGCTATAGCAAGCGGGATGGATCCTTACGACACCTACCTCGATGCACCCCTAGTTGTAGATGGTTATGAACCAAAAAACTTTGATGAGGGTTACCGAGGCATGCTTAGCATGAGGGATGCAATCACCAAATCGATCAACATTGTTGCGGTGAGAATCCTGATGAAAGTCGGTTTTCAACCAACCATTCAACTTGCTCATAGGATGGGGATTCAATCGGAACTAAAACCGATGTATTCCTTGGCGCTGGGTTCTTCTGAAGTAAATTTGCTAGAGTTGACTAGTGCTTATGGTTCCTTCGCTACGAAAGGGTTACACGTCGCTCCTCATGGTATTACCCGTATCCTTGACCGTCAAGGTAAAGTCATTTGGTCTGCTAATTTTAAGCAAGAGCGGGCGATCGATGCAGACAGTGCTGCTATCATGACTTGGATGCTTCGTAATGTTGTGCTAAATGGAACTGGTCGTGCGGCTCAATTAGGTAGACCGGTTGCTGGCAAGACTGGCACCACTGATGATGCCCGCGACTTATGGTTTATTGGCTATATTCCTCAGATGGTAACAGGAGTTTGGCTAGGTAATGACAATAATAAACCTACTTGGGGTAGTAGTGGGAGTGCTGCTTACACCTGGCATGAATTTATGGAAAAAGCGGTCAAGGAAATACCGGTTGAAAAGTTTCCAGAAAGACCCAAGTTAGAAGGTCGAAAAGCTACGATAAAAGCAGTACCAGTCAAAGCTAGGCGAATTATCAATCGCGCTATCACCTCTGATGACCAGCAATCTGATGAACAATATACTCGCAGGTCATACAGACGACGAAGTCAACAAGTAAATTCTGATGATAATAGTGGTGAAGAGCGTTCATCTAGAAGACGCAGATATAGAAGACGCTATTATCAGGAGGATCAGCAACAACAACAACAACAGGAAATCTCAACACCTAGAAGGCGCTATAGTCGTCGTTATCGTAGTGAAGAATCAAGTTCTAGTAGTGAGTCGTCCTCACAATCGTATCGTTCACGGCGGCGCTATCGAACAGAAAACTCTGATTATTCACCTCCTAGAAGGCGTAGACGACAGTATACAGCGCCACCTGCAAACAACCCTCGTCCCTCAAATTCAACTTCTTCTCCTCCAACACGTTCGTGGCGGGAAAGACTTAGACCTACTACGCCATCTTCAGAAACAGGTCCTGAAGGTTAGAGATGGTATCAAGTCTGCTTTTTAGCAGCTTCTAAGGGGGCGATCGCCCCTATGTGCAAGCGCCTGTTCTTCCAGAACAGGCTTCCTCAAAGCCGAACTTTGAGGTAACCGCACGGAGTGCGGTTGGGCAACAGGGCGCGCTGCGCGATCGCCTATTAAGTCCAAAATAAACCTTGTATGGTTGATTACAGTCTTAACGAGGCGATCGCATGACGTGGCATCCATTACCAGCATCACCACGTTCTAAGCTTGATATTACGGGCAACGAAACGAATTTTATAGAACTGGGTAAGAGATTCTGTGCAACTGAATCAACAATAATAGAATAGTTAGTTATGGACGGTAAGAGTATCAAAACTACTGTCTGAGCATTTCTGTTGAGTGCTTTGTTATTAATTAGATTTAATATGATAAATGGGCATTGCCAAACTAAAATTTTCGGCGATTTAATATGAATATTTCACTGAGCAAATTACTGCCATTGTTAATTTTGACACTCATATTCCCGCTAGTCTTTCTCAATGGGTGGCTAGCGTTTAGAGTTATTCTATATTTTAAACCCCTTATAACAACTTTTATATTAGCAGGTTTACTTGCCTTTATTCTCAATTATCCTGTTTCGATTCTTCAGCAACGGGGAGTGAAAAGAAATTATGCAGTGGCATTAGTTTTTATAACAACTGTAATAATTGTATTTGCTTTAGGTTTGACAGTATTGCCCATTATTTTACAGCAATCTCATGAAATGGTGACAATACTTCCTCAATGGATTGATTCTAGTGAATCGAAATTAAAAAATATTAATGATTGGATACTAAGCTTCGGTTTCAAAGTAAATTTTCATCAGATATTTTATCAAATAGTAAATCGCTTACCTGATGAGTTAGACTATCTAGTAGATGAACTATTTACTATTGCAATCGACACTATTGATAGTATCTCAGAAGCTTTAATTACAGTGGTGCTAACTGTCTATTTGCTATTAGATGGTGCGAGAATTTGGGATAGTTTCTTTAAAAAATTACCTTTGAGTTTTGGTCAGCAGTTGAGGCAGTCTATTCAAAAAAATTTTCAAAATTACTTAATTGGTCAGGTAGCTTTAGCTTTTCTGATGGGTATTTCACTAACTATAGTGTTTCTCGTTCTTCAAGTTCAATTTGCTTTACTCTTTGGTTTGGGAATCGGGATTTTGAGTTTAATTCCCTTCGGTGATGTTGTTAGCCTTGCTGTAGTTACTCTCATCATAGCTTCACATGACTTTTGGCTAGCAGCAAGGGTTTTAGCTGTAGCCGTTGTCGTTGACCAATTAATTGACCAAGCGATCGCTCCAAGACTTTTAGGTAGTTTTACAGGACTTAGACCAATTTGGGTTTTAATTTCTTTACTAGTAGGAACTTACATTGGTGGAGTTTTGGGATTACTTATTGCTGTACCCGTAGCAGGTGTGATCAAAGATGCACTAGATAATTGGCAACTTCCTTCTAAACCTGATTATTCCGACAGTGTTGTTGAGAGTAAAGAATTGTCAGAAATATTAACCAATGAGTAGTGATTGGGTTATTACTGTACAACCAGGTACTTCCTGATTATTGTAAATGAAATGGATCTTAATCACATATTAACTTGGATGGTGTGCCTATCATGTATCTCGACCATGATGAGCGCATCTTTATCTGGAACTAATAATAATCGTGGCTGGATTTTAGTATCAGGATTAATCTTAGTTATAATAGCACTTTTGTCTTATCTGACTCCATCCCTGGGTGGGTTGATTGGTGGATGTTTGTGGGCAATTTTAGTTATTTTGCCTAATATTGGTCACAAAAAAGTTGACCAACTTATTGACCAACAACGTTTTGGTCAAGCAAGCAGAGTGGCGAGTCTGATTTGGTGGCTGCATCCCTTGGATGGTTGGCGTGAGCAACCTAAATTGTTATACGCTTTGGATTTGGGTCAACGTGGAGCAAGAGCTTCAGCTGTTGCAATTTTAGACCGTTATCAAACTGCTACAACACCAACTGGTCGTTCTGCAGCTGTCAGCCTTTACCAAATGGATGCTCGTTGGGAAGAATTGCTGCTGTGGATACAGAATAGCCTAAACGAAGCAGTATTGCGCAAGGATTTCGATATGCTGGTTTGCTATCTGAGAACCCTTGGAGAAACTGGCGATTTGAATGGTATGCTCCAAGCTTGGGAGCGCTATCAGCCAAGCCTGGAAAAAATACTTAACCCAAGAACACAAAATCTAGCGCGTATGTATGTGCTAGCCTTCTGCGGTAAAACAGAATATGTCGCGAGATTATTGAGTGGTTCACTATCGGACTATTCCAACACCATCAAACTATTTTGGCTAGCAACAGTTGATCAAGCCGCTGGAAGAGAAGTTATAGCTGTCGAGCAATTTTTGAGTCTTGCTGATAGTAACAATGTTTGCATTCGTAACGCAGTAGCAAGACGTTTATCTAGTCCTGTGGTTGTCGCTGACACATTACTTACTGAAAAATCACGAGAGATTTTATTTAAAATTACTACAGAAATAGAGTCTGAAACAACATACAGCGCTAGAGCTAGCTTCAAGCCACGTTTTGCGATCGCTACATATTTTATTCTTACTTTAAATGTACTTGCTTTTGCCCTAGAGGTGAAACTGGGAGGTAGCACCAACCTAAATAACTTATATCGTTTAGGTGCATTAGTACCACAAGAAGTTGTTAAAGGAGATTGGTGGCGCTTGTTAACAGCCACGTTTCTTCACTTCGGGTTCTTGCACCTATTACTAAATATGTTAGGTCTTTATTTATTTGGTCGCTTGATGGAATTTGCCCTCGGGTCACCCCAATTTTTCCTGTTATATTTTGCTAGTGCAATTGGCTCTATGCTGGCTGTGACTTATATGTCAGTTCTGGGATATTCTCAATCTGATTTTGTAGTTGGTGCATCAGGATGTGTGATGGGTCTTGTTGGTGGTTTTACTGCTGTGCTGTTACACGAGTGGCTAAGGAAAAAGACGCGCCTTGCTGCTAGAAATTTGCGAGGAATTTTAGCAATAATTGTTTTGCAAAGCATCTTTGACCTGACAACTCCACAGATTAGCTTCGTTGGACATACTTCTGGGTTGATTGTTGGTTTTGTGATGGGGATGATTTTAAAGGCTTTTTGAGCGAGGTTTCAAATTGTTAATTGGCTTGTAGAATCAAATTTGGCGCACGTGTTGTGATTTCCGGAGCAATCGTATTACTCTACGCTAATAGATTGTAGTTCCTGTCTACTGCGTCGCGCAGCTTCAGGTGATATTACTCCTTGAACTTCAATGTTGGTCGAGATACTTTGTCCCGTATTCAAGAAAACCCCTTTTACATGAAGAATCCCATTAGCATCGTATGCAAACGTAACCTCAACGGGAGAACCCGCGAGAGAAGGTGGTAAATTTTCCATTCGTGCAATTCCTAATTGTACACAGTCTTGTGGATCTTGGGCATCACCCTGAAGAATCTCAATATCTACTGCATCTTGCTTATCTCGAACAGTCCCGTAAACCTGGGATTGTTGGCAAGGGATTTTACTGTTTTTTGGAATAATTATTGAGTTTTCAGGTACTCCAAAGTCGTTGAGACTTACTACTCCCAGGCTATGGGCACAGACATCAGAGATGTTAGGTAATAGTGTGTTAGGAGTTTGTGGAACTTCGCCTGCTTCAATTGCCAGACTATTTGCAAGAATTGCTGCTCCCTGGGCAACAACCTCGTCAGGGTTTACTGATCGCAGAGGCTCTTTTCCAAATAACCGGGTCAGCATTTTTGCTACTAACGGAATCCGCGAAGAACCTCCCACAAGCAAGACATCATCAATCTTACGAGTGCTGAGTTCAGCTTCATCTAAAACAAGTTCTACGTTCATTTCAGTCCGAAGAACCAATTCATCAATCAGTTCTTCAAACTGAGGTTGAGTAATTTTGAACGCTGCTTGTCGTCCTTCAACATTGAGGGAGACTCTAGCATTAGGGCTGGAAGAAAGCTTCCGCTTAGTTTCCTCTGCTTTGCTGCGAAGTTCTTGTTCACCTGCCAGAGATGTCAGTGGATCGAAGCCCGTTGCTTTACGAAACTCTTGTTGGAAAAATGCGATTAAACAATCGTCTATATCTTTCCCGCCCAATTCGTGATCTCCACCAGAAGCAATCACATTGACGTCTTTACCATTGACTTTCATGATTGTGATGTCAAAGGTACCACCGCCCAAGTCGTAGACAAGGATAGTTTTATTGTGAACTTCACGACTGGCTGAAAACTCTAAAGCGGCAGCAGTGGGTTCGTTGATGATGCCCAGAACATTCAAACCTGCAATTTCTCCAGCGGTTTTGGTTGCAACACGCCGCTTGTCATCAAAATAAGCCGGCACAGTGATGACAACATCACGAATGGTGGTATTTAGGAAGACTTCAGCATCTTGCTTAAGCTTTTTTAGGATCAAGGCTGAGATATCTTCAGGGCTATAGTCTCGACCATTTTGGCGAATTCGATAGTCGGTGCCCATCCGACGCTTGATAAACTGTACAACCCGTTCTCCTTCAGAGACGGCGACATTCTTTGCATAACTGCCAACAACAACACTATCGTCTTCAAATAATAGAACCGAGGGAGTGATCCGCTCTCCTTCAGCATTGGGGATAATTTCGCTCTTACCATCGGCGTTGATATACGCCATTGCAGAATAAGTAGTTCCTAGATCGATTCCAATTACGTAACTCATAGTTTTCCTCAAGTAATATTAAAAAGTTGAAAATTTTGGTTTACCAGATATTAGGCTTATCGACTTCTCCGTGAACAAGAGAATCTAGTGCTTCAATAATTAAGTTATCTATGGTCTTAAGAAAGCTATTAGTTTCTATGGCGTTATTAGCAGCTAAGTTGATTATTTCCTGCTTTAAATCATCAAGGTATCCTGACTTGAGTTTCTGCTTTGCCTGTGTCATAGCTTGTGCCATTTGCCCCTGGAAATCTACCTTAAGTTTGTTCGCTAGGAAATCATCTGCTATTAACTGCGTAACATTGCGGGAGTTTGCTCGAAAAGCTGCTTTGTAGGTTTCTAGTAACTCATTAAGAACCCGTGATGGTAATGGGAGAATACAGGATAGCTTTCTGATGTAAAGAAGTTTTCCTTGTTGACGCACCTCCAATAATCCAGTTAATTCTGGTCTTGTTTCTTGTGGTTTACGACAGAAGAACAAAATACTGGGGACATCTATTCTTTCCTGTTCGTCAAACATAACTGGTATAAAGCCAACCAAATCACAAACTCCCAGTTCTTTAGATTTTTGAGCTAGTACTTCAGCGAGTTTGCTCAAAATAATCTCTGTTGAAACATTGATAGGTTCTCGTTTAGGATTACCTAAATCGCCAATACTTAGAAGTGTTCCATCGGCGGTTAGTTGGCTTAAGGTAGCTTTGCTAGCTTCAACGTCATAGCTATTGAGTTGTGCAGTCAGTAGTCGATAAGAACTGTTTGGAAGAAAGATTTCGTCAAGACGCTCTGAGTCTAAATTCAAAAAGCCAATAGAAAATTTTAGGTTTGAACTGACACTACTTAAAGTATCTTTTCTTATTTTGAGGTATCTACGCTCAGTTTCTAGTAATGTATTGATCTGATTACGAAAGTCTTTTTCAACTTTATCTATCCTCTCAACCATAACAGGGAAAACTGCTATATCTCGCACAGTGCTACCGATCGCACTTAATGCAGACTGTTGCGCTTCTTCTGCAACCTCCTGAAAAAAGCTAAACTTGCTGTGTTCTCCTAAATGTTTAATTGCAGCGCGGGACTTTTCATTCGCTTGCTCAACTGCGAGCATCTGTTTGAGTTCTTGGAGTAAGCTTTCAAACTGGTTATCTAAGAGTTCTTTAGTAGAAGCCAAATCTTCAGGGTGGCTATGCTCTAGCCCGATGAGAGCTTCTAGAAATTCTGAACGAAACTTCTGGGATCTAAAACTGAATAGTCGAAGCTGATCGCAAACTGGATCGACTTGCTTTGCTATACGTAGACGATAATATAGAAAGAATTGTTCATACTTAGACTGAATATTCTGTTCTTCATAAAGAAGTTTTTCGACCTGAAAAGATAAAACTTCTTTCGCTTGACGAAGCTCTTGAAGTGTTTGATATGAGTAGTTTTCTATATCGCTTTGTAGGGAACGAATTTTGGAGTAGTAGGACTCAAATAAATTGGATGCAGATTCTTGTGAAAGAAAGCGCAAATTTTGGACGAGTTTTTCTTTTGCTTTTCCCACGTTCTCAGCTTCAGAACAAAACTTTTGAACATCTACAATCAACCATGAATCTCTAGCTAGAACTTCTGTTGCTTTCACAATACCATCAAAGTTACGCTGAAATATACTCTCAATAGCTTTATAAAAATCATGATTGTCAATAAGCACTAATACAGTTTTGAAGAAGCTTGACCATTCCGGTTCAACTTCTGCTCTAATTTTCTTCCTAACTAATTCTTCCGAGAAAGATATCGGTTTGAACGTTAACTGATACCGATTTTCAAAACTTTCTTGAATATGGGTTAAATGTTCAAAAGCCGCCTGATTATTATAGTCTTGTATTTTTTGTAACGTTTTTTGGATATCTTTGATATAAATTTTACCCAAAGTTTTTTTATACTCGGGTAACAGCGACAGGCTGATTTGCTTATAGTATTTGTTAAAGAAAATTTCAAATAGCATATAATCCTTTGTTATCGACATTATAGAAAAATATAAATAGTAAATGAATTAGGAAAAATCAGGATTTTTTAGATTTTTTCTTCTTTCGTCTATCATCTTGCCCATCTCTCTTATCGTCCTCTATTTCCACTAAATCTTGAGCCTCATCACTTAGCTGATGAACATCCCTCTGTTTATCGCTAAGTTCCTTAACCTGTTTGGGGAGAGAATCCTCTGGTAAAGGAAAAGACTCTGCTCCTATTGTGCGGTTACTTACTTCTACGGCATTCATAAAATCATCAACGAATTCGGTAGCAGATATTGAAATATCAGCTGCTTTATCCATCAACTGACTCACCTTTCGGTTAGTGACCACCGTCACAAATAGAGAGGTTCCTACTGTAGCTAAAGCTACTATCTTCTCAAAAAAAGAGTAAACAGAATCTTTTATGTCATTAAATTGCTCGGTTAATTTTTCAATGTCAACTCCTGCTAGATAAATATTCTGTTTTGCTGGATTTTCATCTTGACTGTTCTCTGTTACAACATCATTGAGATTTTTATTATATTCAGCATCTAATGGAGTTGATTCAGTTTTTTTGTCAGTACCACCTAAGTCTTTATTTCTGTAACTATCCTGAGCATTTAGTCTTCTCTTTTTGGATTGATCTAATTGTTGCCTGAGTTGAGCTTGAGTACCATCTATACTCTGCTCTAATTGAGATAACAAGTTATTTTCTTTATTCTTCTCTTGTTCAGCTTGAGAAATGTGAGAACTATCAATCCCAACTGATTCTGATTTTTTTTGGAGATTTTGAAGCTTATTTATATCTGAAACATTACTAGAAGTAGCTTTAGATAAATTATCCTTCGTTTGTTCGAGTTCATCATAGACTTCCTCTATTTTACCAATTTCTAAGTCATGTTTTGCACTGACAGCTTGTTGAGTTTCCCTAGCAGACTGATTCTGTTCCTGGATAAGCTCTGTAGTCACTCCACGATCTAAGCTATTGAATGTTTGCTGAGTTTTTTCAGCAAGCTTTGCAAGTTCAATAGCTTTCTGGTTAGCATCTAGCCCTTTAGTTTCTAGGCTCTTTACTTCTTGAGCAATCTCCTTACGTTTCTTAGAAGTCATGATTATATCCTGAGGACAAAAGTATTAGTTGATTAGCGTTTTCAAGAACCTAGAGTGTTTTTTGATTGATAGGTAAATTGAGCACTCTGCCTTTTTTGCTTTGCCTCATTAATATTCTTTTGCATTTCTTGCTGAGACTTCTCTATAGCCTGAGATTCAGTGTTCAGAAACTTAATCTCATCTGTTTTAGCTTTCTCAGCTTTCTTAATATTTTCAGCACTTACCCGTGCTTTTTGTGCCTCAGCCTTAAGATTATTGAGCTTCTGTACATCAGCTTGGTCAGCTTTTACACCTTCGCTGAACTTTTGCTGATTATTTTTCAACTCCGTATCAATTTTCTCAGATTGCTTCTCAGCTTCGACATAGCGTGCATCAATTTTTGCTTGAAAAGCAGCAGCAGCCCCCTCCATGCTTGCAGCAGCTTCCGCAGTTGCTTCTCCTTGCATTCCCTCCAGCACAGCCTTTGTTTTTTCGGCTAACTTAGCTAACTCCAATGCCTTTTTACTAGCGGTATCACCTTCTTGTTTCTTCTTATCAAGTTCTTGTTTAATTTCTTTTTTACCTTTAGCAGCCATATTGATATTTCCTTTGGTTGAGCGAATTTGTCAAACACTTATGCTTATTAAGCGTCTTCCTCAAGATGAAGAATACTTTGCTCTGTAGTTCAAATGAATCCTCTGTTCAATTTCGCTAATTTGATTTGCCATCCTTGCAAGCTCATCGTTCAATTGATTAGCTAACTCAAGATTTTCCTCAGAATCTAACTGATCGAACCTATGTACCTCACTGTCAAATTCTTCTCGTGCTTCTTGCACTCCTTGATACGCTAACTGAACACTCTCAGTAGGTTCCACTTTCTCAATCTGAGCAATCACTTCATCAGCTTTTTTAAGATATTGTTCAAAACGCTCTTTTGCATTAACAAAACTCTGTTGAAACTGTAAACGGTGATTCAGATAACTTATTCGCTTTCTAACCTCATGTAATCTGCCTTCGCAACGCGATCGCAGTTCGGTGAGCGATCGCTGACAGTGAACCAATTTTTCCTCAACTTCTTGAACCTCACCATCTGCTTGCAAAGCATCAAAAATTCCCTGCTGTCTAGTCGTATTCCAGAGCCGATCAACTTCGGTTTGTGATGAGATGACTAAGTCAGCAATCCCCTGTGCAAACTCCTGCAAGCTGCTAACCAGAAAATTTAGTTTCTCCAAATCTTCTTGCCCAGACAACGGTACATTGAGCAAGTCATTACCTGCCTTAATAGACTCCGTACTGCTGTGAATTAGCGTTGCCAACTGAAGCTTGACTGACTCGCGCGAGTCAGTAACTTTTTGTTGGTAAAGCGAAGCCTTCGTTGCGATCGCCTGCTGATAAAACTCCCGATTTTGGATGCACTCCACAAGCTCCTCGTTAGAAGGTGGTTCCTCTATCCCGTAAATCAACTTGGTGTTTGGCTCCTTAATCCGAACAGGCTTATAAGTTCCTTCCATAAAAAGGTAAGCATCACCAGGGTTGGCGCGTGCAAGTTCCTCTGACTGAGTACTTGTGAGCAACATAGACTGTTGCAAAATTTCCCGATCATCCCCTGAAACTGTTCGGTGAGCCAGCTTAACGTTTGTGTTTTTGATAACTTCTGGAGACACCGCACTAGGAAGTTGATCCGCAATAATGATACCCTGCCCTAAAGCCCGCATTTCTGCCAGCATTCGCACAACATATTTAGTTGCTTCTGCTTTCGGGCTGGAAGCACCTTCCTCGTTATTGGCTTGAGCGTCGGTGCCAACTATATTATGAGCTTCTTCAATCACGACAACATGCTTCAACGAACTTCCGGACTTGCGCGTAACTCGTGCATATTGTCGTAATGTGGCTAAAACAAACATCGTCATCAGGTTGGCTTGTTCTTCATTGAGCGAGTCCATTTCCAAGATGACGGGTTGCGATAACAAGTTTGCAATATCGGGAGTTGAAGTCCGCGTGTTCAACATACTGCCAACACTACGCCTCAACAAGCCTCCAATCCTAACTTCCAATGCAGTTTTGATATCCCCTGCAACATCTGATGAATACTGCTTTGTCTCCAAAATTGCAGTCACTCCCTCATACAGTTCCTGCATGGTTGGAAATTCACGCCCTCGCTTAATCCCATACTCAGCCGTGTCTTGAGGCTGCCAACCCATCTGGGCATAGATTTGCTCAATTGCTTCTGCCAACAAAGCGGGCAAAGGACCAAACAAGGGCATTGCCGCCTTGAAACAAGCTTCTAAGGTGGAGATATGCTCGTCTAAAGTCGTCGTGCCATAGAATGCAAAGGGGTTAAACCTAAAAGGGCAAACCCTTTCATTTCCCAAGCTATAGACTTTGATGTCCTCCTGCATTTTGGCGATCGCCACTGGAACATTTCGAGCTTGGATATAAGACTGTGTTGTGGAATCGCTATCGCAATTGAGCGTCAACTCATCATATCGACAGTTCAGCATTGAGCGATATTCCGTTTTAGCCGGCTCAATCACCAAAAATGGTATACCGTGTTCTGTCCATAACTGGAACAAAAGATTTAAAACAGCAGTTGTCTTACCGGAACCTGGTACACCACAGATAAAAACATGCTTGTTCAAACTTTTCAGCGGGACTAATGCCTGATTCTGGGATTTGCCCGATTGCCACCCTAACAGGATAGAATCTTTAGTCTGAGCCGATTTCAAATCCGTCTCCTTGGGGATGCCGCTAAACACCACAACTGGATCGGGAACAACGACTCTAAAACAAGCACCCAACTCCTCAACAGTAAACAATCGATGCAGTCGTTTTAACTTGAGCAGTGGGCTGTTTTCAGGATGGATATCCCAATATTGCGCCCAAACCGCTTCCGAAAATAACCTGCCCTCTCGAAAAGCTGCGATCGCTTGAGCTAGCTGAATACTTTCTGAACCTATACTTACTTCTCGGTATAATGGCTTCTCGCTAGACTCAATCCAGAACTCGTTGAGTAACAAGCTAGCACTAAAACGATTTTCAGCAAGAACTCTAATTGAGACTTCGTACAGGGGCTGACTCGCAATTGCTTCACGCAAATCTTCAAATTGTCGGAGTGTGCGTTCTGCTACAGGATCTACAGGTTTTTCTCTGACTTTTCCAGAAATTTCTGAAGTGCTGACTTCGTATGATGTTTGATCTCCAAGCACCCTCAGTAAGTTGTCTAGTGCTGATTGTTCCCCACTACTTAAGGAGGTTGGCTGAAAAATGATTTCTGTGATCGCCTTACCCCCGTAAGTTTCTAATTTAGATAGAAAACCCACTCGATCTACTGACTCATGAGGTTCAAAGGGTTGAATCAGGTAGTAGTGTGATGGACTATTATCTCGCTTGACAGTTGGAAGCAACTTTTCTTCTTGCTTAATTCCAAAACTGATAAATTGAACCCAATCTAAGTCTAAAGAGGATAGATCGTGGGAGGCTTGAATGCCATAAAAGTCTTTCCAAAAAGAAGCCCCAAAAACTTTCTCTACTTGCGAGAGTGCATCTCCATCTAGTGATTCATCAAAAATCAAACGGATAAAAATTTGCAGTTTCCTATCTTGATTGATTTCAGTAGGATCGTAAAAATACACTAAGCTGCATGTGAGGGGATACTGTTTGGCAACGGTGTAAATAGTGTAGAGAAAATTATCTTGCATCTCAAATAATCGAGAGGCAGGATCATCACCGTAGCGCGCATGGTACTCCGTTTTCTCTAGATCCGGGAGATGATTAATTTGATAAGTGAGTGTTTGCATAGTATCGCTCTTGGAGATTTAACAGAAGAGTATTTTAATCAACTTCAATAATGAATTTAAGAAATACCCTTCCTCATGCCACTTAATACCAGTGATACTTACCGAAGTTTAGAAAGTCATCCTTGGTGGAACAAGCAACAGTGGTACCAGTGAGCTTATCGTGCAAGAACAAAAATGCACCTACAACGGTAGGAGCCAGATCCTTATCTGTGATGAAAAGCAGATCAAACAAAAGCCTGAACGACAAAATAAATAGACCGATCATAATGCCAATAATCCATCCAGTTGCATCTGCACCATTAGCCTCACCCATCCCGGCAAGAACCGAGAAGAAAAACATTGCGGCTAACACCAAGTAAATCACCATTAGAGTAATCGGCTTCAGAATCGCTCTAAAAGTCAGTTTGCCTAACGATGGCACAGAGTCTTCTGTATCATTGACAATTTGCATACCCAGAAGACGCTTTGTTAAATCCTGTCCATTATTTTTGTAGGCAAGGTAAACCCATGAGTAGCCCACAACCAATATGCTTATTAGAATCCCGAAGAAATAAGCTGTAGCATTTGCACCAGTATAACCAGTATAACTAGTATAAATAGACGCAATCAACAATCCTGGTAGTGTCAGCATAGAGTCAACAATTAATCCAAATATCCTTTGGTATGAATTAACGCCTAAGGCGCGTCGGACATTGATGGACTCTGAATTGAGTAAATCTCGTATATCAGGATCATTTTCAGCTAATTTGTGAGCCTTCTCAAAATCGTCTTTAATTTCCTTGAGAAGTTTACGGGCTTCTTTCTTTTTACCCTCGTCAGCTAAACTAATGACTTCCGAAATTTTCTCTTCAGCTCTAGCACCGACAACAATTGCCATGAAGGATCGAGCAGTCTGATTAGAGGAGTCTTGGCTGAGTACACCTTGTAATATTGCTTCAGCATCACCCCAATTTCCACATTTCGTATGAATGTCTGCAAGGGTGAGCTTATAACTCACTTGCTCGGGCGCAATTTGAATGGCTCGATTAAGCTGCGCAACGGCTTGATTCCAGCGCTCAGCTGCTGCTAAATATTGACCTGCATCTGCATAATACTCGGCATTTTGAGGGTTGCAACGGATAGCTTGTTCAGAGGCGTAAATAGCATTAGCAAAATCATTCCACCTAAAGTTAGCATATGCGTATGCTTCCCATGCTTTATCATCATCTGGCGTATAGTTGATTAGACGCTTGCCAGCTTCCACAGCATCCAAATACCGCCCAGCATCAATTAACGCCCACAATTCTGGCAGGGTTGGTACTGCCGCTGCAGCTGCCTGTTGCTCAGGAGTTGCAGTTCTGTTCCATTCTGCTAGCTCTTGATCGTAGTTAGCTTTAGCTTCAGGATCTGTAAGTAGCTTTGTTGCCTTAACGATCTTCTTAAGTAGCTGATCGATTTCTTCTTTCTTCTTTCCAGTAGCGGCATTCACGCGGGCTTTTGTTCCTGCCATCTTTTTTCGCAACTCAATACGAAGCTTTTCCGTATCCCACTCTGGCTCTAGCCCAAGAATCTGGTAATAATCAATAAAATCCGTAACGACTGTTGCAGTAGTTTCCATATTAAATCAACAAATATACAATCTAGTGATAAATACATAATTTTTCTTTTATTGAAACATCATTTTTGACAACAAAAGTACTATTACGTATATCTACTGGTAACATCAAATATATTTTCTGAGTGTGATAAAAATCACTAACAATCTTCCGGAATTGCTCACAAGCGAGAAAAATCGTTGACAGAATCTGTACAATTGAGATTGTTTTGATACAATTTTTAATAAAAATATACTTATGGCTTATGAAAGTGATAAGTTTTTGTAGGAATAAGGATATAGAAACAGGAGAGGAAACTGGTTAGACATTCCCACGCTGTTGATGATCTGTATTTACTTCGTTCTACTAGACTGGCTTTCTAGAAGGGATTCACCCTCAACTGATACGTAAGGTTGATTCGATCAAGCCGGAGGTAAAACAGCAGATTAGTACCTTACCCATTACTTAACCAGAGCAGTAAGCTAAGGTGTGATTAGATTTCACTAGCCAAAGTGATTTAGTGAATGAACTCGCGAATACCTCCCCAGAGCAACCCGACTCATAAAATAAAGGAAGCCGTACCCACTTAATCACCTCACCTCACACCACTCAACTACAATAAAAATAGAATTTGTTGAGATTTGTATAGTTTAGGATAAACTATCATGGCTCCCGCCGTTTACATTGAAAATTTCAAAAAACGCTACGGCATGGTTGAAGCCGTGAAGGATGTTTCCTTTCAGGTGGAACCAGGAGAAATCTTTGGCTTACTCGGTCCTAACGGAGCAGGCAAAACAACCACATTGAGAACTTTGTGTACTCTCACAACACCAGATGCAGGTAAAATAGAAGTATCTGGCATTTCTGTGGTGGACAATCCAAGAGCGGCAAGGAGAAGGCTAGGGTACGTAGCTCAGGAAGTAGCCTTAGATAAGGTGTTGACTGGACGCGAATTACTACAACTGCAAGCCGCACTGTATCATTTACCTGGTGCAGTGGCAAAACAACGAGTTGACACCGTGCTACAGTTACTCGGTTTGCAAGAATATGCAGACAAAAAGACTGGCACTTACTCTGGTGGGTTACGCAAGCGCCTAGACTTAGCAGCAGGATTACTCCATGCACCAGATGTGTTGGTTTTAGATGAACCAACAGTAGGACTTGACATAGAGAGTCGTTTTGTGGTATGGGATTTCCTGCGTAAGTTGCGAGAAGCAGGAACAACGGTACTGATTACCAGCCATTACTTAGAAGAAGTTGACGCCTTGGCTGATAAAGTGGCAATAATTGACCGTGGAGTTGTGATTGCCACAGGAACGCCTTCAGAGTTGAAAGATAAAGTTGGGGGCGATCGCATTACCTTACGAATCCGCGAATTTTCACCCGACGAAGAGTCACACAAAGCTAAAGATTTGCTGAAATCTTTGTCGTTTGTTCAAGAAGTGATCATTAATAGCGCTCAAGGGAACTCCCTGAACTTAGTCGTGACACCGCAAAACGATGCTTTGATCACCATCCAACAAACGCTCAATTCGGCTGGATTACCAATTTTTAGTATTGCCCAATCTCGACCGAGTTTGGATGATGTTTATCTTGCAGCCACAGGACGAACTTTGATGGATGCGGAACTCGCCGCCGCCGGAAATCGCGATCAAAAGGCTGAACGTAAGCAGAGTATGCGTTAGGCTTTGTGAATTGGTAAGGAGCAAGATTATCTTACTATTTTGAACTTTGAATTTTGAATGTGTGAATTTTTATGAGCGGTACTGTTTTACCTCCAAAATCCGATATAAATTGGCAGCAAGTCGCATCACCTCAAGTTTACCAGGTAGATGCGACTCCCAATGTCTTCGGTGAATTTGTACAAGAGACACTTGCCTTGACGCGTCGCTTGTTTATTCAGTTGCAGCGGCGTCCCTCAACATTAATTGCAGGAATTATTCAGCCTGTGATGTGGTTGGTGCTGTTCGGTGCTTTATTTCAAAATGCACCAAAAGGCATTTTTGGCAACACCACAAATTATGGACAATTTTTGGGTGCTGGCGTTATTGTCTTTACTGCATTTGCTGGGGCGTTGAATGCTGGTTTACCAGTGATGTTTGATCGGGAATTCGGCTTTTTGAACCGTTTGCTCGTGGCTCCTCTTGTTTCACGGTTTTCGATAGTTCTGGCTTCGGCTATCTTTATTATCAGCCAAAGTTTACTACAAGCTGCGGTGATTGTGACAGCAGCCGCATTTTTGGGGGCTGGGTTACCAAATGTAGCGGGTTTAGGAGCAATAGTTTTGATTGTCTTCCTGCTTGCATTAGGTGTAACTGCCATCAGTCTTGGTTTGGCTTTTACCTTACCGGGACATATTGAACTTATTGCAGTTATTTTTGTCAGCAACTTGCCGTTGTTGTTTGCTAGTACTGCTTTAGCTCCATTATCCTTCATGCCTCAATGGCTACAGGTTGTCGCTACCCTCAATCCTCTCAGCTATGCAATTGAACCAATTCGCTATTTGTATCTTCACAAAGATTGGGGATTAAATAGCGTAGTCATGCATGCTTTTTGGGGTGATGTCACCTTTGGTGCAGCTTTGCTTGTATTACTTGGCTTTGCTGTCGTAGCATTACTTAGCATTCAACCTCAACTGCGACGGACTCTTGCTTAAGATAGAAGCATTATTGGATTTAAGTGATTTTGGCATAAAAAGAACTCACCAATTACCTACATACCACAAAAAAGAATTATTCTAAGTTAGTGAGTTGGTGTGTTCTGTATGATTCTTAATCAAAATCCTTTAACAGTCCTCCCACGCCCAGAAAGCGTGGGTTAACAAACTTTTTGGAGGCTTTTATGAAAAAACCATTTTTACCGTTTAAACAACTATTTGTACTTACTGTGGCAGGACTCAGCTTTGCTTCCTTGCTATTGCCTCAACCTAGTTTAGCTGAACCTAACTCAAGAAACATTCTGCAAGACCTCAATTCACAACAGGATAACGATCCATTATCTCCTCGCAGCGATGAGGTCAATAATATGGGCATGTTTGGTTTAATGCATCGCCTTCAACAAGGAAATGCAACTTGGGATCCAAATCAACAGAATCAACAACTCAATGATGCAGCTGCTGCATTCAAGCAAAAGCAACAACAACTGTATCAACAAAATCAACAGCAACCAAATCAATCAGGCTTGAGGGTAAATACACCTGGAATCACTCAACCCAAATCCGGAAAGTAAAGCAACAAAAAAAGAACACAGAACGCAATACCAAAAAGTTTTGATTATGGGATCTGTGTTCTGAGTTCTTTTGAATGATTGCTAATCTCAGATATTGCACCAGAATTTTTGACCGCCAAAAAATAAATTTCTTGGCTCAAAGCTTAAGTCCGTTAAAACGGACTGCGTAAGTCTTTGAGTCCGTTTTAACGGACTTTGTTTATAAGCCTTGAACTTGAGTTCAAGGCGTACTCATCGGTGAGGTGCAACATCTCATTAATCGCTTTTTACAACCCCAATCCTGCTAAAACATCGCCAGCGTGAGTTGATGTATTCACATTAGAGTCAACGTTGGTGATTTTGCCGTTACCATCAATGACGTAAGTAACGCGTTTAGCATATCCACCACCATCGACATCGTATGCCTTGATTAAGGTTTTATCACTGTCAGCCAGTAGCGGAAAATTGAGACTATATTTTTGAGTGAATGCTTGGTGGGAAGCTTCATCATCTGCGCTGACTCCCAGCACAACTACATCTTTGCTCTTGTAGTCCTCACTAGCATCCCGAAAACTACAGGCTTGTTTGGTACAGCCTGGGGTGTCGTCTTTGGGGTAGAAATACAAAACCACTGTCTTACCTTTGAAATCAGACAACGAAACAGTGTTACCGTTGGTGTCTTTGGCGGTAAATGCAGGCGCATCGCTACCAACTGCTAAGGGCATAGTTTTAGTATCTCCACTATACAGGGTTTGCTTCAGGGCATTTTGTGGTCACTAACCGGTTCGACCTTTCAAGTTCTAAGAGCAAGTTTTGAGACTTTGCTTTGTGAAAGTTACGAATACCTGTTACTGTTTTCCCTGATGGCGGTATTGTATCAAACTTTATGTATTTTTGTGAATTTATGGCTTCTTAAGGCTTGGGTTAAGTAAAGTATAATCAAGCACATTTTTCGTACAAAATGTCAAGTTTCTGAAACGAACCGCCAAGTCGAGCCAGCGCCCTTCGGGTTCGCAGTCGCCTACGGAGGGAGACCCTCCTGCAGCGCTGTCTCACCGTGCGGGGGTTCCCGAGCCAGTGCGTTGGGCGGGTTTCCCGACTTGTAGCACCTGGCGTCCCCTTGAGGCGACTGGCGTGCCAAGCACGCCAAGAGTGAAAGAGTAAGTATTCAGTGCAAGTTTACTCCAGAATTGGTATGAGATAATGAGGTGTATTGCACATACTTTTGCCCTTATAGTTCTTCACCTTGAGAAACAGATACCTAAAAGTACTAACATTATTTTGGAGCGCTGCCATAGAAGCTGAGTTGGAGTATCGGATCAACTTCCTCTTAGCAACCTTGAGCAGCTTGGGCAATCTTGCAGGTAGTCTTTTTGGACTATTCTTGTTTTACGGTAATGGCTACAGCTTTGCTGGGTGGAGATGGGAAGCAGCTTTAGTCGTCCTAGGAATTTTCACGCTGATGCAAGGCTTTTCTGCGACTTTCCTTGCTCCAAATTTGAATAGCATTGTCCGCCAAGTACAAGAAGGTACATTGGACTTTGTTCTACTCAAACCCATCCGCAGCCAGTTTTGGCTTTCTACCCGTACCATATCACCTTGGGGACTTCCAGATATAATTTTTGGTAGCATCATCATTGGCTACGCAGGTACAAAACTCGGTTTAGGAATAGACGACTACCTCATCAGTACAATTCCCTTATGTTTTAGCTTTGTCATTCTTTACAGCTTGTGGTTCATGCTAGGATCTACTAGCATCTGGTTTGTCAAAATATCCAACGTTACCGAAGTGCTGCGGGGTCTGTTGGAAGCTGGACGATATCCGATGGTTGCGTATCCCACAGCATACCGTTTCTTCTTTACCTTTGTTGTTCCAGTCGCTTTTTTAACAACTATACCAGCAGAAGCTCTGCTGGGTCGAAGTCAAATCAGTTGGATAGTAGGCGCAGGAGTGTTGGCGCTGGCGCTGTTTTTTGTTTCGACTAGGTTTTGGCGGTTTGCGTTGCGGTTTTATACAAGTGCTTCGAGTTAGAGTTTTGCTTAGATAGTTAATTTCCTGAACTTTCCTGAATATTTCTGTCAAACGTTGTATGATGCAATATGTACAGCGTTGTTCAGATAAATGTTTAAAACCCCAAAAGAAACATCTTCTCATTTTGGAGTTTGCTTACACACACTGAGGCGTTGGGAAAAAACAGGTATCATTAAGGCAATTAGAACGCCATCAGGTCAAAGGCGATATGACATCACGAGCTACACGGGTATATCAGCAAACAGAGGAAATGGGGCAACTATCACTTATGCCCGTGTTTCAAGCCGTGGACAAAAAGCTGATCTTGATAGACAAGTTGCAGTCCTTAAAAACCTCTACCCAGACTCAGAACTTATCACAGACATTGCTTCCGGACTCAACTTCAAAAGACCGGGACTTAAAACCCTTTTGGGACGAGTGCGTGAAGGCAATGTCGGACTTGTTGTGGTTGCCCACAAAGACAGACTCGCTCGTTTTGGGTTTGACCTCATCCAATGGCTCCTACAGCAAGACAACACAAGACTCGTGGTTCTCAACCAAGACAACCTTTCCCCAGAGCGAGAAATGGTTGAGGACATTCTCGCAATTGTTCACGTCTTTTCCTGTCGGTTGTACGGATTGCGAAAGTACAAAACTACAATCAAAGAAGATAAGGATTTACCCAGAGCCTGAGTTGCATAAAACTTGGAAGAAATGGCTAGCGGCATGTCGATACTGCTTTAATCAGGCAATATCAATGCAGCGTAATTCTGAATCTCGAATTGGTAAGTTGAAATTACGAAATATGGTGATGCAATCTGACCTACCTGATTGGGTAAAAGAAGTGCCATGCCATATCAAACAAAACGCCATCTTTGATGCTCATCAAGCTTATTCAGCTAGCCGTGATGCCAAGTTTCGTTCTGTTCGCAACCCACAACAAAGTATTAAGTTTAACAACTCCAACTTGACTAACGGAAAATGGTATTACAACAAAACGAAGAAAATGAATTTTGTTGTAAGCGAGCCAATGCCAACAAGCTGTGAGTATGGAACACAACTAGTTTACAAGCGTGGTACGTGGTTTGCAATATTCCCAGAACCTTTTGAGCGTCAAGATTCTGACTCCAACAAGTTAATAGCGCTTGACCCAGGAGTTAGAAGTTTTCTCACTGGATACGATGGAGATAAAGTAATAGAGGTTGGCGGTAATGACATGGGTCGAGTCACTCGTTTGTGTCAATATCTGGATGAGTTGATCAGCCGCTCGACCAAAACCAATTCTAAGCGTCGTCAGTCGATGCGACGTGCTGCAAACAGGTTGCGAAATAGAATACAAAACCTGGTTAACGAAGTTCACAAAAAGACAGCGTGTTATCTGACTAATAACTACCGTGTTATATTTCTGCCTTACTTCGAGTCTTCCCAAATGGTAGCCAAGTCGAGTAGGAAAATACGGTCAAAGACAGTTAGAAATATGCTGACTTGGGCGCATTATCGGTTTAAGTCAACTCTAAAACATCAAGCATCAAAGCGTGGTTGCGTGGTGATTGATCTCAGCGAGGCTTACACATCAAAAACTTGCGGTGTGTGTGGTCATCGACATGCAAAGCTTGGTGGAAACAAAGTTCACAAATGTCCGAGTTGTGGAACCCAAACACCAAGAGATGCAAACGGCGCACGCAACATCATGTTGCGTGCTTTGAGGGATACCTCCTTTACCGTCAACCAAGATGGTATTGCTATTGTTTCATTCGGTGCGTTACTCAGTAACGTGCAGGAATGTTCAGCATAAATGTATCAGATACTAGTATTTCGTCAAGGCAACTTTGAGGCGTAAATCAATGAGTAGAATTTGTCTTCTTTTCCTCTTTCTTTGCGTTCTTTGCGCCTTTGTGGTTTTTTATTTCACCGTACATAGTTTGTGTCACAGAGTACTAGGAAGCGAATGCGTTAGTAGGATGAGATGATAATTTTTTCCCGATATCAAGCGAGAAAATACCCATGGCTGTGAGTACAGCAAGCTCTTTATTCCCAAGAATTTAACATGACAGGGGCTTCGGGAAATATTGAGTTTTTCTCATGAGGCGATCGCTGCCGGGGAAGTTCAATTGGTGAAAATTGCTTGACTGAACCGACTTCCACTTTAGAATGTGACTACTGCATGCTCTCCTTTTTCACCGAACCGTTTGACAACGTAATCTACAGCAACTTGGTAATCAGAAATTTTGCTTGTGACCGATATGATAAACGCACAGGCAAACTCATTAACACGGATCTCGTGCTCTTTAAGGTTGAAATCTGTAGGCAGTTTGTACGGCTTGAACACCAGTTGGTAACCATTGGATGTACTTTCGATGACTGGGGCGCTCACGCTAGATATTCGCATGAGGCGGTTAGCGAGCGATGATTCTTTGCTTTGCGAGAGTGTACCTTCCAAGTGATACGTTAAAATTGCCTGCTCACGCTGGAAGTGGCGCAGCGTCAGTGCCACCAGTTGGGAGAAGCGTTCTTGACCTTCATCCACTGCGAGTGCTTCATAAAGTCCACGGCAAAGCTCACGGCTTTCTTCATCCATAAGTGGCGTGAGAGGACCTGAAAGTAGAGCCTCAGCGAGGTCGTCTGCTCCCCGAGACCTATGATTGTGACAACGCAGAGCCATAAGCACCGTGGGAACCGAATCTGCAAAAATGCTACGATTTGTTCGTAGGAGTATGTCATCAATTTGACTCGCCAGATCTTCGAGTTCCCCATACCTGACAAGATGACGGGCAACCTTGCCAACTAGCCCGTAAACGCGTGCATGGGTTATACGCTCAAGGACCTCACAGATTCCCAGCACGGCGATCGTTGGCCAGGGATATTCAAAATTACAGAGGCGTCCGAGTGCCAGATAACCACGAATGCGCGTATGGATGGTTTGATTGAAACGTTTCAGCCAAGCATGAGCTTCGGATAAAAATGCAGCCTGTTCGTGCTCAAAAAGTGGACGGATGCTTGAGGGAACTGTGCGTGCAAGCTCAGCCTCGTATATAGCCACAGCCTCCCGCAGCTTGGCTCCCGAGAGCAGAACCAGATCTTCTCCCAAAAGCTGAAATGATTGCGCCTCTGCTTTGCTCAAAAGTTGGCGCAAAGGATTTATAAGCATATTTCTTTAAATCTTGAGATAACAAGTCTTTCAAAAAAACAGTTCTTCTCATGGGCTTCACTTTGAGAGTTACTTGTGGATTCCCAGGGGAATCTCGACATAATAATCCCTTGCCATTTCGGCACCATAGACAATACAAGCAAGAATATCCTCTCGCTCTATACCCGGATACTCCTCAAGCAGATCCTCAATTGTCATCCCAATAGCGAGAAAGTCCAAAATTAGGGAAACCCAGATGCGATGTCCCCGAATACATGGCTTACCAAAGTAAATATTGGCATCAATAGATACGCCGGATAGTAGGCTTTCTTTACTCATAGTAATTTCTACCAGATACTGTTACTCATTCTTCCACACCAGAGGCGATCGCTTCGGTGGACACAGAAATATCTCATAAGCTTGCAGCCCAAAGCATGGAAACGTCGTATTGTCTGAAGATAGGATCCGCACTCACTAGAATCATATCCTCAGCTCTGGCTTGTGCAATTAACATTCTGTCAAAAGGATCTCGATGATGTAAGGGCAACGCAGATGCAAGTATTGCATGAGATGCTGTAATCGAGAGCATTCTCGTTCCGAGAGGCTGCGCTAACGCACGCCCAATTGTGCCATTCGACTAGAAATATAACTGTCAAGCGGTTCGCTTAGCGGTAACTTTGCGATCGCAACTTTTATCCCCATTTCCCAGACACTAGCAACAGAAAGCCACAATTCATTACTTTCGTCATCAATCTGCTTGATCGCCCGCAAGGGCTTGGCTCCCTGCTGGAGCATCGCCTCCTCATTTAAACGCTCTGGTTGGGCAAACCACCATAACCAGCACTGCGTATCCAGCAAAAGTTTCACTCCTGGCTACCCTCAAATGCTGCTAGGATATCTTCCGGTAAGGAAGCGTTGAAGTCTTCTGGCACTACGAAACGCCCTCGATCCTGCCCTAAACTACTCCGTCGATTGTATGAGGAGCTAAACGGAACCAACTTGGCGATCGCAACGCCTCGGTTTGAAATAATGATTTCTTCTCCAAGTTCTACCCGCGACAAAAGCCGTGAGAGATTCGTTTTAGCTTGGTGGATATTGACCGTTTACATAATTCTTGCAAACTAAGTCTATAAACTAAGTTTACTTTAATGACAAATTGTGCTCTATTCAGCAATTGAAGTTTTACAATACTTTAAGTAATAATCCGTAACAGCGCGTTTTGATGTTGTAGCAATAAAGAAGTTGAGCAGCGACTGCAAGCCCCCAGAACAAGCAATGGAGTCACATCCTCTGTTCAATATATACATGAGCCAACGTGAAGAACTACAAAAATTACTGGATTTGCTAGAAGAAAAGATATTGTTTCTACAGACAGCAAAAGTTACGGCAATAGACGCTGTGGCTCTTTTCAGTCTACACAAGCAGATTGAGGAAGCTGAGGGTGAACGCGATAAAATCATACAGCAGATTGACAATCTAGAGTCAGTAGCTTGTAGTGAAGAGTTATATCGTGCTTTATTAAAATTAGGTTACCGAGACCAAGTGCGCTCATTCCTCAAATTTCTGAAAGCGCAATCAATAGGGGCTTTCCTGATTCACGGTTTACTAGATCATGGACAACGTTGGCTACTGAATCGATTAGTTACACAGCATATCCGCTTGGGTACAATGGGCAAGATGGTGCGAATTGAACTTGACCGGATAGGACGCAGAAGAGATATTTCTGCTTTGTGGCGTGAATTTGGTGGACGTGTTGGCTTGGGAAGACAACACTCACCTACAGAAATTGCTGAACGAGTTTTTCACTGGTGGAAGACACAGAATGTCATTCTTGTCTTTCATGGCGTGGATTGTATGCCAGAAGGGTATTTGCAAGAATTACTTGACGAATTTTGGTTACCGTTGGCGAGTCAAGCACGAGAGGTTCTCTCTCCAACAAAATACCAGTTACTGATGTTTTTGGTGGATTATGAAGGCTGTGTAGGTTGTCAGGATACCATCTTTGTGGAGGAACTAGAAACAACTTGGGAACCGAGAGTTCCGATTAAACTACCAATCATTAATCCGTTTGGCGATCGCATTCTCACTGACTGGTTTGAGATGCTTGAGACAGAGTTCCACACATTACCTCTGGTTGAACTCATAAATGAAATAGAAGATTTAGTCCAAGAAATTTTGGAAAATAGTGATAACGGGGTTCCAGAACTAGCATTTTCAGAAATTTGTCACCGCTGCGGCTGCAATTGGTATGAAGAAAGGGAAAGATGGTTAAAGATTTGACTGAAAAACAACTTGAGTACACAGGCAAAGTGCAGCCGCAGTTTGGAGAACGAGATGCAACTGGACATCTGTTGTATCCTTACTTGCCGAATGAGGAATTAATAGAAGCTGTTAACCTGGCAATTTACCTCGAACGACCACTTTTGCTCAAGGGGGAACCGGGATGCGGTAAGACAAGACTAGCTCGTGCTGTGGCTTATGAACTTGGTTTGCCTTTGGAAGCTTGGTACATCAAATCTACCACTCGCGCCAAAGATGGTCTTTATAGTTATGATGCGGTCACTCGCTTACGCGATGCTCAACTTGCTGCAACAGGTCGTATCATCAAAGATGAGGATATCCCACGGATTAGTGATCCAGCTACCTATGTGAAATGGGGACCATTAGGACGTGCTTTCCAAAACGAACAGCGGACGGTGGTATTAATTGACGAAATTGATAAAGCTGACATTGATTTTCCCAACGACTTGTTATTAGAACTTGATGAGCAACGGTTTATTGTAGAAGAAACAGGACAGGAAGTCCAAGCAAAAGCACCGCCCATAGTTTTTATCACAAGCAACGACGAGAAGGATTTACCAGATGCTTTCTTGCGGAGGTGTTTGTTTCACTATGTGGAATTTCCTAGCCCCCCAAGATTGGTAGAAATTGTAAATAACCACTTTCCTGATTCACCTAAAGCGTTAGTAGATAAAGCTGTGGTTCGCTTCTTATTGCTGCGGGAGGAAATGCGGAAAGATAAAGGGGAAGGTGGTAAGAAAGTGAGTACGAGTGAATTGATTGACTGGTTTAAGGTGCTGCGTCGCTTTCCTCAAGATGAGGTTTTGGCAAAATTGGATGGTAAGCTGCCATTTGCTGGCGTGTTGCTGAAAAGTTGGGATGATCATATTCGTCATTTGAGGCAAAGCCGTGGACGTGAATGAATTACCACTTCAAGAACTTTTCACTCGTCTGCGGGAAGCAGGCTTACCACTTGGTATTGATGAGTATCAGTTAGTTTTGCAAGCGATGCAAGCTGGTTTTGGGATGACTGACAAAGGGTCTTTGAAACGGCTGTGTCAGACTTTGTGGATTAAATCTGCTGAAGAAAAGCAGCTATTTGAGTATCAGTTTGAACGAGTGATGAGTAGTGAGGGTGTCGTTTTAACCTCAAAAAAGCAATTTAAACTGCATTGGAATTCTCGGATTATTACTCGCTACGTTATTTTAGCTATTTTGGCAATTGACATTGTTGTGGGTATTGAATTCTTAAAACAGCGAACACCACCCACTCAGACAGCACAACCCATTCAGACATTACAACCCATTCAGACATCAAAACCCACTCAAACATCAAAACTGACTACAATACCACAACAAAAGCCTAGCATACAGGCAACTCCAACAGCACAGCCAACCGAAACACCCAACTCGAACCCAGATCCCAACCAAACCAATTGGATTTATTGGAGTTTGCTTATAGTCAACACCGGAAGTGTCGGATACATACTCTTCCAGCAAGTATCTCAGCGGAACTCTAAACGGCGAATTGACAGTACTTCCCATTTTGAAGCAACTTCGAGTAAGCTTCTTGCTGCTCCTCTAGCTTCACAATTGACAAAAACAATTAAAGATGAAGTACAAGTAGTTCAAACAGTGCTGCAAGTTGGCTGTAAAAATGAGGTAATTCCTGAAAGTCGCTTCATCCTTACTACCGAGTATTTTCCTGTCACTGAACGACAAATGAAACAAATATGGCGCTACTTGCGCCGCTCAGTACGTGAGGGAGCAGCAACAGAATTAGATTTAGAAGCAACAGTAAACCAGATTGGACGCAAAGGTTTATTGCTTGAACCTGTGTTAGTTCCACGTCGGGTGAACCAAGCGGATTTGCTGTTACTTATTGATCAAGATGGCTCAATGGTACCTTTTCACGCTTTATCGCATCGGCTAACAGAAACGGCTTTGCGCGGAGGTCGTTTGGGCAAAGCTGGTATTTACTACTTTCACAATTGCCCCATTGAATATCTCTACCACGATCCCAATCATCAACAAGCAGAGTTAGTCAGTGATGTCGTTACTCATGTTTGCTCCGATAGGACTGCTGTGTTGATTTTCAGTGATGCTGGTGCTGCTCGTGGCGGTTATAGTGAGGAACGCTATGAATTAACAAAAGAATTTCTTACCCACTTGAGACAAAGAGTGCCTTACATCGCTTGGCTAAATCCGATGCCAAAGAAGCGTTGGCAGAAAACAACAGCTAGCGAAATTGCACATCTGGTACCGATGTTTGAACTCAGCCGCCGAGGTATGCAGGATGCTATTAGTGTGTTACGCGGACGCCCAACAAATTTTGAGGGGCGGAAAAAATAAGCAAAATGAAACCTGAAGTTGCCAAGCGCCGCATTGAATCTTTTGAAAAACGTTTTGGGAAAGCGCATTTGTATTTGGCGTATCATGCTGCTTTTCCCTTATCACTCACACCAGATTTGTTATATCGTCTGTGGGCAAACTTCCAACGGGATATTCACGGTCAAGTGCGAGGTATTCCCTGGATAGCTGTAAGTGATTTGTTGCTTTCTAGCTTATGTGATGAAGTTGGGCACGAACTTTATGAAATGGATTTGGCAGTGCGAAATGTGCTGCTGAGTCGATTAAAGGAAGATGAAAAGTTCGGTCAACTGCGGATTTATGAACTATCAGACTTCTTACTTGAGTATGTAAGGCAGCAGCTTTTGAGTGACGATCCTGATATTCGGGACTTTGCCCAAGTTCAGCAGTGGACAGCTCTAGCATATGTGCAACCTAGTGAGGCAGCTCGTGAACTAGCATTAGCATTCTCAAAATTGGATGATAAGAATGCAGCGGAACTGGTGCGAATGGCATCATTAACAGAAACATTTGCTGAGCCATTGGCTGAATTCCAGCCGTTACTGATTTACGCCCGTGGGATGGGAAACTTTGCCCGTGGCAAACTCGAAGTTGCAAAAGCTGAACTTGGCAAAGTGCTTGACGAAAGAAACCAGATAAAGATTGCTGCAGTTAATTTACCTATTCCCGAACAGATAAAGGTAAATCAAAAAAAGCGGAAGTTCACTACAAAATCTATCATCTCAGTTCAGAAATCAATAGGAGCGGTAGTAGGAATAATTTTCTTTGTTACTGTTAGCAGTGGAAGGAGTTTTTATAAATGGGTAACTCCTTGTCCTACAGGTCAACAGAAACTCAAAGGTGTTTTTTGTGTGCCTGGTATTGTACAACAGAATAATATCACGAATAATATTAGTCAGGGCGATCGCACTCTCTTTCCCACAATTCGCAACCCATATCGTGACCAAGGCATTAAAGCATTTCACGAAAAGAATTACCAGCAAGCTGTTAATTTTTTTGCTCAAGCTGTGCAATATGATCGCAATGACCCAGAAGTCTTAATTTACTATAATAATGCTCTTGCTCGCCAAAAAGATTCTCCTTTCACAATAGCCGTCGTTGTACCTATAGGAAGTCAACAAAATATTGCTATAGAAATCTTGCGTGGCGTCGCACTTTCTCAAAATCAATTTAATTCTGACAGTGGATTTAACGGTCAATTACTGGAAATTGCCATTGCAGATGATGGTAACGACACACAACAAGCCAAACAAGTCGCTCAGCAACTTCTTGATGATAGATCTGTACTAGCAGTCATTGGACATTATTCTAGTGAAGCTACCGGAGCAGCAATATATGAATATCAAAAGGCTGCTGAACCCTTAGCAATTATTTCTCCTACCAGTTCCAGTAGCCAATTACAGGGTGAGACTTTCTTTAGAACAACCCCTTCTGTCATCAAAGAGGGTGAACAATTAGCTGAATATATTCGCAATCAACTTGGCTTAACAAAAGTTGTCATTTTCTATAATCTTGACAAAGCCTATAGCGACAATCTCAGAGAAGAATTTACAAAAAAATTTGAAAAATTAGGCGGTCAATCCTCGATAATTGATTTAGCAGGGATGAAACAGGATGTAAACCGAAAATTAAACGAGAGTGTATCTATAAACCAAGTACAGGCAGTTTTGTTGTTCCCAGAGCAGCAATTTACTCGTACAGCGCTTGGAATTGCTAAAGCTAAGGCTGAATCTAACAATCCAAGGGTGCGATCTTTAAAATTATTAGGTAGTTCTACTCTGTACGATCACACAACCTTGAAAGAAGGTGGAAATGCAATTGAAGGATTAGTTTTAACTATTCCTTGGTTTCGGGAAGCACCAGAATCAAAAAACTTTGCTCAACAAGCAGAACAGCAATGGGGAGGACAGATTAGCTGGCGCACAGCCACCAGTTATGACGCCACTCAAGCTTTGATTCAAGCTTTATCCTCTAACCCCTCTCGCGCAACAGTTTTACAAAGATTGCAACAGGTTAATCTTTCACCCCAAGAAACGTCGGGGAATACAATCCAATTTACGCCACAAGGAGAGATACAAATGGAACCCGTTCTTATTAAAGTTGAAGGAGGTCGATTCAAGATATTGCAATCAAACTGAAGGAGAGGACAAGTAGCTTCTGAAATTGAAAAGAGAAAGGCACTTTGCTTTTCACCTTGGTAGAGATAAAAACTTATTGAAAATTTATCGAGATTGGATAAGAATTACACCTCTTAGTGAAATGCAGATCGCCCCCCTAACCCTCCATCAAAATCCCTACTAAAATCTGCATCAACACTTCCAAATCTGTAGGAACTCGATACAGCATCAAATGCTGAGTCACTACCCGCGAAGAACAATGAAAACTCCCAAATTGCCAAATACTGTTGTCACAGCACCATAAAGAATCAAATCTTCCGACTCCACCCAACTATCAAGAGCAATTAACTCAGCCGCTAATTGAGTAAATCCCCGTGTTAAGTCTGCCTGCTTTGCTTCCACAACCAGCACACTGTGTTTTGATTGTATATAGTAGTCCAACTCTTCTCTGAGAAACTGATCCACCTCAATTGGGTACTCAATATTTACTGTAGCTTCTGTGATGTGCGCTACTTCCAGAACGATAGGAGCAATTAAGACTTCACGTCGCGCCGTCTACACACCGGATCGCTTTCACCTCACCCTCACTTGAATCGGCGCTAAAATCTTTCCCTCTCCTTGCTAAGGAGAGGGATGCCCGATAGGGCAGGGTGAGGTGTAAGTCGTGAATGCAACACGCATATTACTCTTGGTTAGTGTAGTGCGATAATCTACCGTCTACATACCGGATCGCTTTCACCTCACCCTAGCTTGAATCGGCGCTAAAATCTTTCCCTCTCCTTAGTAAGGAGAGGGATGCCCGATAGGGCAGGGTGAGGTTTAAGTCGTGAATGCAACACGCATATTACTCTTAGTAAGAGTAGTGCCATTGAGGAAGGGCGATGCTGCAAACCGCGACGCACGCGTTAAGCGTAGCTCTGCCGTAGGCAATCGCTTTTAAAAATACAAAAATCTGCATCACAGTGATATTCTATACTCTATGTTAAAAAACTGAATTCGTGAAAACTGACAGCATTTTCTATCGCCTCTTTCAAGAATTTCCCAGCATCTTTTTTGAACTCATCGGTGAACCACCAGAAGAAGCACGCGCTTATCAATTTTCATCAGTTGAAGTTAAGCAAACAGCCTTTAGGATTGATGGTGTATTTCTTCCTGCCAAAGAAAGTGATAACCCTTCGACTGCGATCTCCTCCGGAGACGCTACGCGTTCGCCTTGGCGTGCGCTTGCGCTTACGGCTGCGCTCAGCACAAGTCCGCTCAGGGTGAACCCAATTTATTTTGTGGAAGTCCAATTTCAAGAAGATCCACAAATTTACGCGCGACTGTTTGCAGAAATCTTTTTGTACCTGCGGCAAAATCAACCACAAAATGACTGGCGTGCTGCGGTGATATTTCCTACCAGAACTATAGATACAGCAGATAGAAAACATTATCGTGAATTCTTTACAAGTCAGCGTGTTAGCCCTATCTACCTTGATGAATTAGGTGAGGCTGTATCGTTACCCATTTCCATCGCAACTGTCAAGTTAGTGATTGAGAATCAAGATACAGCGATTGAAAAAGCAAGAGAGTTGATAGATAGAACTCAACAGGAGATAAGTTCACAACAGCAACAGCGGCAATTACTACAATTGATAGAGACGATTTTAATTTACAAGTTTCCGACAATGAGTCGAGAGGAGATAGAGGCTATGTTTGGATTGAGTGAATTAAAGCAGACAAGATTTTATCAAGAAGCATTTGAGGAAGGTAAGCAAGAAGGTACTCGTCGGGAAAAGTTCCGAACAGTACCTCTGTTGTTAAGAGTAGGATTGACTGTGGAACAAGTTGCACGAGAGTTAGAGTTGAGCGTTGAGGAAGTGCGTCAAGCAGCACAACAGCAATCTTCCAATGAGAGTAAGTAAGTGGGTTTAATTAAATATAAGATGTAGTGCCAAGAGTTGCGCGTTGCGCGGGTTCCCCGCGTTGTAGCGACTTCGGAGCATCTTGCCCGCGAGCGAGACGCTCGCACTACTGCTATCTACAAATTAATTACGCCTACCTACTTAGTAGTTGAAAAAGAAGGAACTGATAGATGGCTTCTAGGCAAAATCCACAGCGGCGACGTGACGAACTGCAAAAATTGTATGATTTGCTGAATGAGAAGATAGTACGCCTGCGAACAGCAAGAATCATTGAGACAGACGCTGCAATCCTTTTCAGATTAGATAAACAAATTGAGGAAGCCCAGACAGAACATGACAAAATCGCCCAACAGATTGACAGCCTAGATAAAGCATTGGAACAAGGGTATTAAAAATAAGTTAGTGCGGCAGTGTCAAAAATTGAGACTTTCACGCACAGGTAGCAATAAGCGCGATAATTTCTTCTATACAGCAGTGCTGAGTAGGAGAAGCCACCATGACACCAGAAGAAATCGTGATATGGTTACAAGAACGCACGGCTCTAGGAATCTTATCGCCTGAACCTTTGAATGCTATCGCCCAAGTTATTGAAAAACAAGTTATCCCACCAAACCACTGTCTAGTGACTGAAGGGACTCCTCCAGAAGGATTATACATTCTCCTTGAAGGTCAGCTCGAAAGCGATAGCAACAATAAAACGAACCCGGCTTTAACTATTGGTTTCCTCCCCGGCTCAATCATTCATCTGCAAGAACTCATGTTAGATGAATTGGCTCAGCGTACAATTACAACGGTTACAGAATGCCACTTATGGGTTGTGCCTGCAGCTAAGTTTCGGGAATTAGCCACCCAATACCCCGAAATTGCTCAAGCTGTTTCTCGCCAAATGGCACAGGAATTGGCTCAACTCACATCTGCACTTACCTACGAACAAGAACGTTCTGTAGCTTTGCGACCTTATTTGGTCACAAAGGCAACACGGGGAATTGTGGGGACAAGTCGTTATGCTGTACGTTTGAGACAGGAAATTCGAGAAGCTACTGATGATCGCAAATCAGTATTAATTTTCGGGGAACCAGGATTAGGAAAAGATATTATAGCTGCTTTGATTCACTTTGGTTCCAAACAGCGGCGAGAACCGATTATTAAAGTTAACTGTGGTATTCTCCAGACAAGCGGTGCTGATTTGTTTGGTCGTGCTGGAGGTAAACCAGGACTGCTGGAATGGCTTGGAGAAGGTAGTTTAGTTCTGAACAACATTCAAGAAACACCCCCAGAGTTGTTACCAGCGTTAGCAAACTTGCTAACAACGGGCAAATACACCCCTGTCAGCCGTTCGGGAGAACCAACCCCCGAACCTCGCGTCAGTAAAGCTCGCATTTTGATAGTTTCAGAAAAAACTCAGCCAACGATTGAACGCTGTATCGGTCATATTATCAAAGTGCCACCGTTGCGGGTACGCAAAACTGATATTAAAGCACAGGTGGAATACTACATCAGTCTTTACACTCGCGCTAGAGGTATTGCGCGACCGAAAGTTTCCTCAGAAGCTTTGCGCCGTTTGCAGTCTTACGATTTCCCTGGCAATTTGAAAGAACTGCAAGATCTAGTAGAACGGGCGATCGTCCAAGCTGGAGAAGCAAAAGAACTCACAGAAGAAATTTTCTGGTCTGTTGATACTAAGAAAAAGCAATTTCGTGTCAATCTTTTAAATGCTTATCCTGGTTTGCGAAAGTTTCTTCGTAGTTCTTGGTGGCCTGATCGTATTAACTATGGTTTTACTTTAACAGCATTTGCCTTCATTGTAGGAGTCTTATTTGTTGGTCCGCAAACGCGCGATCGCAATTTCGCTCTCAATCTGTTTTGGGCTTGGTGGTGGCCTTTCTCCCTACTAGCATTTCCCTTTTTAGGACGTGTTTGGTGTTCAGTTTGTCCCTTTATGATTTACGGGGAAGTGACACAAAAGCTTTCCCAAAAGTTCTTTCCCCGAAAACTTAAACGCTGGCCCAGACATCAAGCTGAAAAATGGGGCGGATGGTTTCTTTTTGGACTATTTACTCTTATTTTCCTATGGGAAGAACTCTGGAATTTAGAAAATACAGCATATCTTTCTGGTTGTTTGCTGCTTTTAATTACAGCAGGAGCAATGATATTCTCTGCCATTTTTGAGCGGCGATTTTGGTGTCGGTATCTGTGTCCCATCGGTGGAATGAATGGTTTATTTGCTAAACTCTCCATGACCGAACTCCGGGCACAGCAAGGCATCTGTTCTGCCAGTTGTACCACGTATCAATGCTACAAGGGTGGACCCCAGAAGGGAGAGGGGATGGAAACAAATGGATGCCCGTTGTACTCTCACCCAGCACAGTTGGAAGATAATAGAGATTGTGTGCTGTGTATGACTTGCCTCAAAGCCTGTCCGCATCGTTCCGTTGAGTTTAATTTGCGTCCTCCGGGAATGGAATTGTGGACAACTCATATTCCCCGCAGTTACGAAGTTGCACTGTTGTTTTTACTATTGGGGGGGGTGTTCCTGCATCACTTGCCGGAAATGCAATCAAGGCTCGGCTTACATCTGGATTTAACCCAATTTCTGCCTCACTTAGGATTATCTTTACTGGCTCTGATTCTCCCCGTAGCGATTCCTTTTTTGGCATACGGAATCATGCAATTATTATATGTCAGTTACAAACAGTTAAAATCCACTCAGCAAAATCCGAAGCCACGATCATTTGTAGAACTTGCCTATGGATATTTACCACTCGTGTTAGGAGGAAACTTAGCTCATTATCTGCATTTGGGTTTAACCGAAGGAGGACGTATTCTCCCTGTAAGTTTTGCAACCTTCGGTATGAATGGTGAACAATTACCTATATTGCTGGCTCATCCAGCGGTGATTACCTTTTTGCAAGGAACCACCCTCATTATTTCACTTTTGTTGACGGTGGTGTTGACACAAAAAATTGCTCGTCAGCCGATGCGATCGCTTTTTTGGCAACATTTAGCTGCTATTGGCTTAGCAGCGAGTATGTGGGCAATGATTGTATCTAGTTAGTTAAACAAGTGAAAAATCTGGCACCTTACGTCCAGAAGACACGCTGTGGGAACCAAAAAATCGCCCCTCAAAAATGTCTGCTTAAGCTGGTAGAATCCGGAAAAGTGCATGTCCCTAGGACATATTTTGAATTGTTTATGCGAAGTTTTATAAAACCACCACGATTACGTATTGGTGAAGACGGAGAAGGAGAAAGACGCGCTACTTGGCTGGAACTTTTTTATGATTTGGTGTTTGTGGTTGCTGTCTCTCAAGTCGCCCACTATCTTCATGATCATGTTTCACTTTCGGGAGTGTTAGGCTTTATAGCTCTTTTTATACCTATTTGGTGGTCTTGGATTGGTACGACATTTTATGCTAATCGCTTTGATAGCGATGACATTGGACGGCGGTTGTTCACCAGTCTACATATGCTTACAGCCGCAGCAATGGCTGTCAATATACACTACGGCTTGGGTGAAAGTTCTGCTGGTTTTGCTCTCGCGTACGTTGTTGGTCGTCTTGTACTGATTATTGAGTATATCCGTGCAGGACAGTATATTCCCCAGGCTCGTCCCCTGACAAAGAGTTACGCCACAGGTTTTTCAATAGGCGCGCTTTTCTGGTTAGTGTCTGCATTTGTATCGATTCCCTGGCGTTTCGTGCTTTGGGGACTAGGACTGATCATTGATTTTGCGACACCCTTAACAACACGCAAACTACAGATAGAATTACCTCCCCATGCATCCCATTTACCTGAACGTTTTGGGCTATTCACCATTATTGTGTTGGGCGAAGCAATTATCGCAGTCGTCGATGGTGTTTCTCAACAGAAATGGGATCTTTTAACTGTGATTGCTGCTGTGTTCGCTTTAGGTATTGCTTTGAGCCTATGGTGGGTTTATTTTGATAACCTCGGTGGTACACCGATTAACAGGGCGCGGACTGAAGGAAGAGCAACGATTATGGCTATATGGCTTTTCACCCATTTTCCCCTTGTTGCTGGTATTGCGGCTTCTGGAGTCGCTGTAGAACTTGCGTTGATAAGCAAGCCAATGGTAGCACTTCCTGATTCTGTTCGATGGCTGCTTTGTGGTTCTGTTGCTGTATGCTACCTTGCTTTAGGTATTCTCCACCGCTTGGGAGTGATCCTTTATTGTAAAATCCGCACCAAGTATAGAGTTGGGGCAGCAGTCGTTTTGCTTTTCATTGCCGTTTTTGGCAAAGGTTTGTTCCCTGTTGCAGTCATTGGGCTTGTCGCTTTAGTTTGTGCTGTACAGGTTGTGCAAGATTTATCTCAAAGTCGTCCCACAACACGTTTGGTTGAGCCAGAAATCTAGTCGTAAGCTGTTGGGCTAAAACAAGTGCATAGTAGAATGTTATCCGGCATTTTTCTGGAGCTGCTTACAAGTAGAGTGGATATACGGTGATTTTAGGTATAATAAGTAGTTATATGCCTTAATGAATCGACTAATCGGATACCTCCGGATACAAATATAGGAAGCTACAATGCTACATGAAGAACAAGTAACATTTAGAGGGAAACGCAGTGATGTTGATGAGCTCTTACGTGTTCTAAGCTCAATTGAGGAAGTCGCTGATGTGCAAGTAAAGTCAGTGACGAGCACAATTAACAGTCTTTTAGATAGAGAGCCATTAAATCAAGTTGAATTGGTTGACATCGTACTTGGCATTGCGATCAATCTCGCATCGTCCGCTATTTACGATCAGATTCGTCACAAAATCAATGACCATGCCAAGAAAAAAGGATTCCTTCAGCGATCTGGTCAAACAAATAGACGAAAAGGTTAAACGATGATGACTCCTTTAAAATGTCAAATCTAATACGTTTGTTAATTTGTGTGAATTGTTTATTATGGTTCCAGATTTACCAATTTTTAATCACACCATATATCACTCTGGTTTTACTGAATCGTTTTATGATCCCCGAACGCTGTTAACAAAAATACTAGCTCCAAATCTTGAAGGACAGGAGAAGAAGGAGTTTGTTCTTCGAGGGTTTGAATACAACGCTACAGTTATTCACGAACGAGTTCATTGGTTTCAGCATCACGGAACATCATTCGGCTGTTTTCTCGAAGCATTGCGATTGTCACAGCAAAACACAACCCTCCGATGGCTTCGGGAAATGCCTTCCAGTAGAGTACGAGATTTTTTGCGTCAACGTGTCGAATTTACAACACCAATTTTAGAAATCGATCCCCAAACGCGACATCCAATCTTTGCTCAAGGTGATGAACATGATCAGATGAACCTGTTTAGACAGATATGGTTCGATCATCAGTGGGTTCATGCGGTATTTGAAGATTCTCGAATCAGTAAACAACTTGGCAAACCGCCAGGAACAGTTATTGGTGAAGTTGTTGGAGATGTTATGTTGGCACTTTGTGCAGAACATGACTTCCTTCCGCAGACGAAGAATGCAATATTAACCACCCCATTAACAGCAAGACAATGGTTTTCGGTAGATGACACCGAAATGATGTTTGTTTCTATATCTGGAATGTATTTGACCAGCAAGATTCTCATGGAGTGTGCTGCAACCATTTCCGAACTTCAGCTACTACCTGAATCACTTTGGATGCCAGTGCTAGGGAAAGCTGGTGTAGAAACAGTACTCACAAACAGAATTAAAACAATTCTTGATGGTGATTATGGAATCCCCATTCGCAGCCTTCTGGTAGTCTTAAACGCTGGGCTAGATCGTCTGCTAGATGTTTTGCCAACCGTTAATGTGCTTTGCTTTATTGCGCTTAATCCTCCGTTACCACCATATGTTATGCATCCCCCTGATGATGCTCCATCCTGGCGTTGGCAGGACATTTATCCACCTATTAGATTTGCACGATTGGCACTTTGCGTAAAAAAAGTCGGGCTTTTGAGTGATTGTCGTGACCACAGAACAATTGCCACTTACATAGATAAACTCTGCGACGTATGTCAACTTCCACACACAATAAATACCAACTATCCAGATCGTATAAGTTATGAAGAAACTCCATGCTTTGCAGATGAGAATACTGTGTATTCAGATTCACTTAAGTTCTCACATCACGACTATATCTTTTGGGTACAGTCCTGCTTGATGCGTTATCGTCTGAATGCTTTACCACTTATGGTTAGCTTCGGTGATTGTCTATCGGGTGATCTGTTAAAACAATATGTCAACGATGTACTGAATTTTGACGCTGTTCCATTTTCTCGTTGTCCCTTAGGATGGACTAAAAATGATAAACTTGGGTTCTCATGTTCGGTGGATTTTGGTAACTGGTTGTTTCGATCAATCCTTATGGATTACGTACTCTTCGATGTTGTAGCTGGTACTGGTAAGTACGATTTGAGTTCATTTCCTGGCGAAATCAATCAGAATGAAATAATTTATGAGTTTTTGGAGAAAAACATTATTTTGAATCTCACGGAAGTAAGAAATACATAATGAACAGTTTTTCCTAAACTGAGAAAATCTTTATTTGTAGGGCAGGTAGAAACTGGTATGTGATCCCTTGAGCAAATTCAAGCAGCTATCCTAACACTTCCGTCAGATTAGTCTCAGCGATTTAGGCGGTGGTTCTTTGACTTGGATTATCAGCGTTGGGATAAACAGCTAGAGCAAGATATAAGAGATGGCAAGTTATAAACGTTGGCTCAGGAGGCGATCGCTGGTGTTAGATTTGAATTGCTTAGACAAGCCCCTTATTTGGCTATAGGTGCAGCACAGCTTAAAATGAGTAGTAATACTCGAAAATAAGTGGCGTTGGACGAGCAATTGAGCATGAGTGTTTCCATGAGAGATATTATCACTGTCTACATTTGGTTTCCCAAGGAGTTCTTAGGTCACGCTTCAATGCAGGTAGGCATAGATACTTATATAAGCTTTTGGCCTAACAAAGAAATTATAAATAGGTCATCAATGCAGAATACTCAAAGTATTATTAATCATAAAAACCAAAACATTAATCAACTCTTATTCCAGCATTTGGCTGATATTAGAAGTACTAGTTATGAGGAAGATTGTTTGATTTTAGGTCAAGGTGACGAACAAAGACAAGCAGACTGCACAGTTGAATTATTAAATCTTCCTCAGGAGCCGATTAAAACATTCTGGGAAAAATTTACAAAGGAAAATAAATCCTACCATTTGATAAAAAGAAACTGCTCATCAGTCGTTGCCGAAGCTATAAATGAAGGGTGGAAAGCTTATACTGGTACGGGGAAAAACACAGAGAATATAAGCTTAACAGATTTTGAGAATCAAGTTGAATACAAAATTCAGGATTTTGAAGCTTTAAGCTTTACCACAGCTGCCTTAAATTTCGGTAGATTGCTTTTTTGGTCTCCAAAACAAGTCTTGCTTTATGCACAAATGGTCAAAAGATTAACAGATTGAAGAAAAGTGTTCTAGGATTTGCAATTATCGTGTTTTCAGCTACAGTTCTATTAGAGATAAATCAGTAAAAATGAGAAGAAATCTATAAGAATGCAGCTTTATCCTGTAAGTCATGCTGCCTTTACATGAAACCTCGAATCATTGTTTGTGGCTTAAGTCGCACCGGATATAAAATCTTTCGTTTGCTGCGACAACAGGGGGCGTTAGTCGTTGGCGTTCATCATCAACCTATTGCAGGCGAATCATCAGGAGATCTGATTGTCGGCGACTTGCAAGCAGCTAGTACCCTTACAGCAGCAGGAATTCAGCAGGCACACACTTTGGTGATTGCTGGACCGGATGATGAAGTGAATCTGTCAGTTATGATGCAAGCGCGGATGTTGAATCCGCAAATTCGGATTATCAACCGGTTTTTTAATACCAATTTGGGCGATCGCCTGGATAAAGCTGTCCCTAACCACTTAAGTCTGAGTGTTGCAGGTTTGGCAGCACCCGTCTTCACGTTTGCGGCTTTAGGAAACCAAGTAATTGGGCAAATCAAACTTTTCAAACAAACTTGGCCTATTTACGAAGAATATATAGATAAAAATCATCCGTGGGTTGGTCGCAAGCTGAGTGATTTGTGGAATGATCGCTCGCGGATAATGATTTACTATATGCCATTCAAGGGTGAGATGGATTTAGTTAGTGCAGTGTTGTCTGGACAAGAGTTAAAGGTGGGCGATCGCCTGATCCTTGGTACTCAACCGTGTATCCGTTCCACCCACAAATCACGGTTTACAAAACTTCTAAAAGTCCTGACCAGTTTACGGCAGTTTAAGAAACACGCGCAATCAGTGGTCGTGATGACTATTGTCTTGCTGATCATTATTGTAATTGCCACCCTCACCTACACTTCTACCAATACGAATATTTCTATTATTGATGCCCTCTATTTTGCAGTAGGCATGATTACGGGAGCAGGTGGTAATGACAAAGTCGTAGAAAATGCTCCTGACAGCATTAAACTATTTACCGTTCTTATGATGCTGATTGGGGCTGCTGTCATCGGTCTATTATACGCACTGCTCAATGATTTTGTTTTGGGTAGTCGCTTTAAACAATTTTGGGATGCAGCACGAGTTCCTCGCCGTAATCACTACATTGTCTGTGGCCTGAGTGGAATCGGTATAAAAGTTGTTGAGCAACTCTCAAAAAGCGGACATGAGGTCGTCGTCATTGAACGCGACTCAAACAACAAATATGTCAACACTGCCCGTGGAGCAGGTATTCCCGTCATTTATGCTGATGCTAGCTTTTCAGCCACACTCAAAGTCGCTAATTTAGATTCTGCCGCTGCAGTCCTTGCTGTCACAGGTAACGATGCGACGAACCTAGAAGTTGCCCTTAAGGCAAAAGGTATGACACCCCAAGTGCCAGTGATAGTCCATTACGCAGAACCCGATTTTGCCCATATGGCACAAGAGGTGTTTGACTTCGAGGCAGTCTTGAGTCCTGCTGAACTTGCAGCCCCAGCATTTGCAGCTGCTGCATTGGGTGGAAAAATACTCGGCAATGGCATTACAGCAGATAGTCTTTGGGTTGCTTTTGCAACTTTGATTACACCCGTACACCCTTTTTGTGGTCAGCAGGTGAAAGATGTAGCCATGTCTGCTGAGTTTGTTCCTTTATACTTAGAGACTAATTCTCAAACTCTTCACGGCTGGGATTTACTGGAAACAAACCTGAGTGGTGGAGATATTTTATATATAACAACACACGGCACACGATTGTATCAGTTGTGGCGTAGTGCACCGCCGCAAGTGATCGCGAGTTAGCTCTAGCCAAGTGGAAATATAAACGCCTGAAATTGCAAACGAAGTAGTTTAAGAAGGAGTACTCTTGTGTATTTAGTTTTAGGCGTCGCTTAATCGCAAATATTGGTTGTCTGGCTTACGTTATAGGTTATAGCGCTTCTGGTGTTGAGTGCAATACACAGCTGTAGTGAAAGTGCATAAACCCTGCTCTACATCATTCGTGGTGGTGTATGTGATGAGAACCGCTATATCGTCAAATCCTCCGCGTTCAGCAACTAAAACGTCCCGACGTTCCTATGTTTGTCTAGTAGTTGTTTGACCCGGGCGCAAGAGTGCAAGCGCCATTGTTTGTGACAGTTGCCTAAGTCCTGAATACTATATAATTTGCAGTATGCTTATATCCTACCTCAGGAGAGAGTTGGATGATTACCCTGCCTGGAGTTGCCATTCAATGCAAAATCTATGAGAGTTCAGTCTCTTTAGTGTATCGAGGCATCCGAGTGCAAGATGGTCAGGCGATCATCATCAAACTGCTCAAGCAAGATTATCCCTCTCCTCAAGAAATAACTCGCTACAAACAGGAATATCAAATTACATGCTCCCTGAATCTGGAAGGAGTGATTAAAACTTACAGCCAACAGGAATATCAACGCACACTCGTTATTCTCTTGGAGGACTTTGGCGGGGAGTCCTTGGAGTACTGGATGCGGCTGCGCCCAGAGACCTTCTGCCCCATGCCCATATCCACTTTTCTCCCGCTTGCGATCCACGTTACCAGAATTTTAGGCAGAATCCATACGGCTAATGTGATTCACAAGGATATCAACTCTGGCAACATCGTTCTCAATCCAAATACTGGTGTTGTCAAAATCATTGACTTTGGGATTGCGACTCAATTCAACCGCACCAATCCCACGTTCAAAAGCCCGCACGTCTTAGAAGGAACCCTCCCGTATCTTTCTCCAGAGCAAACTGGGCGGATGAACCGTTCAATCGATTACCGCAGCGATTTTTACTCGCTCGGTGTGACGTTTTACGAACTGCTCACCGGACAGTTGCCGTTTCCCACAACAGACACCCTTGAACTCGTCCATTGTCATCTTGCCAAATCCCCTACACCGCCATATAAGTTGAACGCTAAGATTCCCAAGCCTGTTTCAGATATTATTTTGAAACTGATGGCGAAGAATGCAGAAGACCGCTATCAAAGTGCTTGGGGCATCAAAGCGGATTTAGAAAACTGTGCTCGTCAGTTAGAAACAAAGGGTCAAATTAATTTCATTCAATTGGGTCTGCAAGACGTTTGGGATCAATTTCAGATTCCACAAAAACTATACGGGCGGGAGGAGGAGATCACAGCATTATTGGCAGCGTTCGAGAGGGTAGCAGGGGTAAGTGACGCAAACAGGGGGAATATCGCCGCGTCCTCTGAGATGCTGCTCGTCTCTGGCTATTCTGGCATTGGCAAATCAGCGTTAGTACAGGAACTCTACAAACCGATTACAGCAAAGCGCGGTTACTTTGTCTCTGGTAAGTTTGACCAATTTCAGCGCAATATTCCCTACAGCGCAATTGTAGATGCTCTACGAAAACTGGTTCAACAATTGTTAAGTGAACCTGAGGAGCAACTGCAAAAAAGGCGATCGCAACTTCTAAACGCCTTAGGAAGCAACGGGCAACTGATCATTGATGTAATTCCGGAAGTTGAATTGATAGTCGGCAAGCAACCACCCGTGCCAGAAGTTGGATCGACTGAGGCACAAAATCGGTTTAACCTTGTCTTTCAAAAGTTCATTCGAGCTTGTTGTTCCTATGAGCATCCCTTGGTCATTTTTCTAGATGATTTGCAATGGGTAGACTTCGCCACGCTTAGGCTGATTGAGTTAATTCTAAGCGATCAGAAGATGCAATTTTTGCTGTTCATTGGAGCTTATCGGGATAACGAAGTAACCCAGATACATCCGCTCTCAGTAATGATAGAAAAACTCAAGCAGGAAAACGTCGCGATTAATCAGATTACATTAGCTCCGTTAGAACAGGGAGCAGTAGCTCAATTGATTGCTGAAACCTTGCACACGCCTACTGAATCGATCGCACCTTTAGCAGAATCAATATGGCGTAAAACGAACGGCAACCCCTATTTTACGAATGAGTTTCTCAAAACGTTGTACACCGAAGATCTGCTCGTTTTCAATATTAATCAACAACACTGGGAATGGGATATTGCTCAGATCAAAGCCAAAAATATTACTGATAATGTAGTGGAGTTAATTATTGGAAAGTTGAAGCAACTTCCAAAGGAAACTCAACAAATCTTACGTCTAGCGGCTTGTGTCGGTGCTGAGTTCGATTTAGCGACACTCTCAGTTATCTGCAAACGACCGGCAGTTGAAATTTTTGCAGAACTGACCACAGTGATTCAGTTGGAGTTGATTCTAGCTACTTCAGAGTTGGATGAAAATCTGTTAATTCAGAATTACAAGTTTTCACATGATCGCGTCCAGCAAGCTGCCTATGCTTTGATTGATGAAGCACAACTACAAACTGTTCACTTGCAGATTGGTTACTGTTTACTGAAAAGTAATGAGTCTGAAACTAAATCAGCCAATTTATTTGAGATAGTTGATCACCTTAATCTCGGTCGTGATTTAGTCACGAATCAACAGGAGTGCGACAAAATAGCTAGTTTGAATTTAATTGCAGGTCAGAAAGCCAAAAAATCATTAGCTCATAGTGCAGCACTACACTATTTAACGACAGGAATAGAATTGCTAGCCACCGATAGCTGGCAGTTTCAATACGCTCTGACATTGGCATTGCACGAAGAAGCAACAGAAACAGCATACCTATGTAGCGACTTTCAACAAATGGAGCGATCGGGGATCGTGGTTCTAGAGTATGCAAATAGTGTTCTAGATAAAATAAAAGTCTATGAAACTAAAATTCAAAATTGCATGGTGCAAAGTAGGCAAACTGAGGCAATTAAGATTGGTTTAGAGGTTTTAGAGCGACTGGGTATCGCTCTACCAGAAATACCAGTAGAAGCTGATGTTCAAAGGCAGTTAAAAGAGACGGAAGATTACTTTAATGCCATAGAGATAAGAAATTTGCTGGAGCTACCATTAATGAAAGAGCCAGAGAAACTGGCTGCGATGCAAATCTTGTCTAGCCTTGTTGGAGCTGCCTTTCAAGCTGCTCCTCTATTATTACCACTGATTGTATTAGAAAAAACAAATCTATCTGTTCAATATGGAAATACTTCTTCTTCAACTTTTGCCTATGCTACTTACGGTGGGGTGATTCTCAATGGAATTATGAGGGATTTTGAAGGAGCTTACCAATTCGGTGAATTGGCACTCAGCTTGACTGAGCGATTAGATAGTAAAAAACTTAAACCTAGGGTTACAGAGATGGTTGCAGCGCATCTTATGCACTGTATAGCCCATGTTAGACAGACTTTACCCTTACTTCAGGAGACATATGAGACTGGGCTGGAAATTGGAGATTTAGAATTTAGTATGTATGCTGCTGGCTTTTACTGTTTGTACGCATATTTTGCTGGTTTAGAATTAACAAAGATTACATCAGCGATCGGGATTTACAGTAATGTTTTAGCTCAGTTCAAACAGGAAAACATATTAATTTACTTTCGCAGATTGCAGCAAGTTATCTTTAACTTACTAGAACAAGTTGAAAATTCAGGTCGATTACTTGGTGCTCACTATAATGAAGATCAGTTTTTGCCAATTCACCTTGAAGCAAACGATAGAACTCACCTTTACTATCTGTATCTAGACAAGCTTATTCTAAATTATTTATTTGAAGATTTTCCCCAAGCAGTGGAGTGTGCTTCTCAAGCTGGACTTTATCTAGACGGAGTAGCAGGAACTTTTTCAGTATCTGTATTCTATTTCTATGACTCTCTAGCGCAGATACAATTATACCAATCTGTTCCTTCCTCAGAACAAGAGCATCTGCTGCTCAAAATAAATAACAATCAGGAGAAAATGCAGAAATGGGCACATTCTGCTCCAGTAAATTTTCAACATAAATACGAATTAATTGAAGCAGAAAAAGCACGGATATTAGGTCAACTTTTTGAGGCAGAAGAATTGTATGAACAAGCGATGCAAGGTGCTAGAGACAACGAGTATCTGCAAGAAGAAGCTTTAGCCTATGAGTTAGCTGCCAAACATTATCTAGCGCGAGGTAGGGCGAAAATTGCCCAAACCTATATGAAGGAAGCTCACTACTGTTATGGACGGTGGGGAGCAAGGGCAAAAGTCAAAGATTTAGAAACTCGTTATCCACAGTTTTTTCCTCAATCGTCGGGTGTCGCTGATACGTCAATTCGCACCACTGCTGGAACCACCTCAAATACCTCACATACTGCTCTCGATTTAGCGACAGTGATGAAAGCAGCTCAAGCAATTTCGAGTGAAATTGAACTCGAGCGGTTGCTCAGTTCTCTCATGCAGATCTTAATCGAGAATGCTGGAGCACAAACTGGATACCTGCTTTTGGAAAACTCAGGAGAATGGACGATCAAAGCGGCTTGTGAACTCAAGGAGGGTGAACAGATCTGTGCAACGAAAGTACTGCAATCGGTTCCAATGGCAACTCGCGTACCCGAATCCATTATCCAGTATGTGATCCGGACTCATGAATCTCTAATTCTGAATGATGCAACTCGTGAGGGGAATTTCATCAATGATCCTTACATTCAACATAACCAAACTCAATCACTGCTTTGTTTACCGCTGCTGAATCAAAATAAGCTGGTTGGCGTGTTGTACTTGGAGAATCGATTAGCGGCTGGAGCTTTTACACCGGAGCGATTCTCCGAAGGAGACGCTACGCGAACGCAAGTGTTGCATCTATTATCAACCCAGGCAGCAATTGCGATCGAAAATGCCAAACTCTACTCAAAGCTCCGGGCTAGCGAAAGTCATCTGACTCAATTTCTAGAAGCGATTCCAGTAGGAATTGGTATTATTGATGCGACGGGTCGCCCTTACTATGTCAATCAGCGAGGAATTGAGTTGATGGGTAAAGGCGTTGATCCTGCCGCGACACCGGAGCAAATTCCAGAGATTTATCAATGTTATGTGACGGGAACGGATCAAATCTATCCGACAGAGAAGTTGCCCATCATCCGAGCATTGAGTGGCGAACGCACTACGGTTGACGATATAGATATTCACCAAAACAACGCAACTATTTCAACCGAGGTCTGGGGCACTCCCGTCTTCGACGAACAGGGCAATGTAGTTTATGCGATCGCAGCCTTTCAAGACATCACTGAACGTAAACAAGCAGAGAAACTGCTAGCCGATTATAACCGAACGTTAGAGCAACAAGTCATTGAACGGACGCTGCTGCTCTGTGAGGAGATTCAAGAGCGACAACGAGTTGAAAACGCTCTGCGACAGAGTGAAGAGCAACGCAGACTGGCTATGAACGTTAGTTATATTGGCGCTTGGGACTGGAACATGGTAGAGAATACAATAGATTGGGACGATAACCATATCCGACTGCTGGGGTTAGTCCCAGGTGAAGTTGAGAGCAGCTATCAAGCATGGCGTGATCGCGTTCATCCAGAAGAAATTGATCGGATTGAGCAAGCTATTACAGCATCTCTAGAAACTCATACTGATTTTGAAGCTGAATATCGAGTCATTCATCCAGATGGCAGTATTCATTGGTTGGTAGGTCGAGGTCGAGGCATTTATAACGAAGCTGGGCAACCTGTACGAATGTTGGGTGTGCTTCTCGATATCAGTGATCGCAAACGCGCTGAGCAAACCTCCATTTTGGAAGAACGTAACCGGATGGCGCGAGAAATTCATGATACACTCGCTCAATCTTTCACAGGTATTCTGCTTCAGGTTCAAGCAGCAACACAAGTGCTGGCGGATGACCCGGAAGCAACCCAGGCACATTTGGAAATGATTGACGAACTAGCACGAACAGGGCTGGCAGAGGCACGGCGATCCGTAGCAGCACTCCGTCCGCAGCTATTAGAAGAGGGCAATTTAGAGAACGCCCTGCATCGCCTCGTGACTCAAATGAGATCTACAATCGATACTGTTGTGATTTACGAGACTCAGGGTACAGCCTATGCCTTACCAGCCGATGTGGAGAACAACTTACTCCGAATTGGGCAGGAAGCATTAACTAATGCGATCAAATACGCCTGTGCTGGCGAAATTCGGGTTGAGTTATTATACAACGATACACACTGCATCTTACGAGTTAAAGATGATGGGCGGGGCTTTGGAGTAGGTAGCGCTCTATGGAGCAGTGGTTTTGGCTTATTAGGAATGAGCGAACGGGCAGAGCGCATTGGCGCACAACTAACGATTCAAAGCCAACCAGGTCAAGGAACAGAAATTATTGTCACTATCAATTATACTAAAGTTGAAATTTGAATTCCAACTTTAGTTGGATGCAATCTTCCATTTTTATATGGACTGATTTATCAATCACTTTATTGGCTAAAAGTTTCAACTCTGAGTGGACTACAAACTAGAGTCAATTGCATATATTTAGATTTATACAAACACCAACAGTAACTCATTCCTATGAACTAAGTTTGTTTGACATACATCCCATAAAGAGTTCATAAAATGATTTTAATAACAAAGCAGTATTGGGAGGTAATAGTGGTATTAGAGGCGAAAGATCTGTAAGAATTGCATCTTACAGCAATGTTTACCTTACCTAGGTAATAGTGTGATCGCCGCTTTTGTAGGTGGGTTACATTTCGTTAACGCACCATCTAATTTTCTTCTAAATAGACCTCTCCAGATATTAAACATTAACCCAGACAGCACAAGGGTTTGAAATTAGTTTTCGGAGATGTCTAATGACTTAGACCTTTTCATAAATTATATTTTAGCTCAGGTAGTACAAGGATTTCAGAAGAGATCGCTGGCGATGAGCATTTTCATCCTTCGGAGGCATGAGTGAGTTTTGACCGTGACCGCAGTCTGTTATTCCTCCCACCGTCAACACAAGATCACATAAAGGGTGTTCTGAATGCGATTGTAGTGTTGGTGATGTATGGCGACTATCAATGTCAAAAGAGTGCGGACGTTTACAAGCTGATTAAAGTTATTGTGCAACAGCTTAATGTTTCTTTCGGGGAAAATGATTTGTGCTTCATTTTCCGTCATTTTCCTGAGGTACAGATTCATCCACATGCTCAACGGGCAGCGGAAGCTGCGGAAGCTGCAGCGGCTCAAAGACAGTTTTGGCAAATGCATGAGATGCTGTTTATCCATCAACAGGAGTTGGGAAATGGCTATTTAGTGGAGTATGCCAATCGTTTAGGACTTGATATTTGTCAATTTTTGCAGGATTTATCCAAGGGAGCGTATGTCGATCGTATCAATGCGGACATTGAAGGTGGACAGATAAGTGGAGTAGAGGCTGCACCCGCTTTGTTTATTAATGGAATTCGCTATCTTGATCGCTGGACTGTTGAGCAGATAATGGCAGCTATTGTTGCTGCAAATGATTGAGGTTTTTGGTGCTTATCCTAACTTCTATTCCTGGGCGCAGGTTCGGCGGCGATTTGCTCATTCGCCATTAGATGATTATCTACGGAGAAGCAAATGGTAGATCAAAAGGTTCGCAGCAGGAGAGAATTTCTTATATCAGTCAGTCGGCTTACCGCTATGGGTTTCGTCACGGCGACAACCGCGACAGCCGCTGCTGCCGTCGGCATGTCTGTTCGCCAATTGGAACCCTCGGAAGGGCAGACTGAGGCTACCGCAGAAGAAGTTGCGGATGCGCTTGAGGATGCCTATGGCTTACACCGTGGTCAGCGACGAAATCACACGAAAGGTCTGGGTGCTCTGGGTACGTTCATCGGTAATCCAGAAGTCAAAGAAATCTCGCGTTCTGCGCTGTTCTCTGGAGAAAAGCTCAACATCGTCGCACGGTTCTCCATTGCTGGTGGTGATCCAATGGCATCTGACGCTGAGAAAAGCCCGCGCGGTATGGCGCTGGAATTCCGGCTACCCGATGGCAGCCTGCATCACATGACGATGCTCAGTACACCGATGTTCTTTGCTGCCGTACCGCAAACGTTTCTGGACAAGTTCATCGCACTGGCGATCAATCCTACTACCGGAAAACCAGATCCAGCAAAGTTCAAGCAGTTCGAGTCTTCGCACCCGGACAACATGTTGCAAACAAAATTTTTGCAGGAGAACAACCCACCTCCGAGCTACGCCAATTGTGCATTTTACAGCATCCACGCCTTCAAGTTTATCAATGCTGCAGGCAAGACGACCATCGCCAAATTCCGTTTTGTTCCTCAAGACGGCGAGAAGCAGCTCTCAAATGCACAGTTGAAATCGATGCCGCGCAACTTTCTGGAGCAGGCACTTATGGGGCGCATGCGTACGAGGGCAGTGAACTGGGACATGATCGTGACGATAGGCGAACCCGGTGATCCTGAAACTAATCCGACGCTGCTCTGGCCCAAGAACCGTCGAGAGCTGAAGGCTGGCACCCTCACCCTGACATCGGCAACGCCGTCCAACCTGGCTGGTAGCTATCAGATCAACTACGATCCGCTGATCATGGCAGACGGGATCGCACCAACTGATGATCCTGTTCTTCTGTTCCGGTCTCCTTCCTACGCCGTATCCCACACAAGGCGGATACGTGATCTGTGACGGATTCTGTGCAAGCCCAGCTATCCCTCTTCTGTCACTTTCCGGTTTTTTCTATTATTAATACTTTCTGAACACAAGGTATACCAGGCAATACAGCATTTACTCATCTAATTTTGGCAAGTTCCATGCTTTCAAATATTTCTATTCCGAAAAAAATCTGCTATCGCCTACTGTATAAGAACTCTAGAATTCAGAAATGATAAAACTTTTCGGAGAGTGACACAAGAGGGTTAAACTGAAACGGTATTAGCGGCGTCACGTTCGAGCAGTTTATCGCCTGCCTTGACAGGCAACAAATTGATTCAACCGATTCTGCACTGTTGGATCAGGGGTGTCGGCAACCAGGAAGATTTCTCCAGCAGGAGTGATTCGCCATCCGGTGGCTTCGATGATCGGGGTGTCAGGAAGTTTTGAATTTTGAGTTTTGAATTTTGAGTTGAAGGATTCTTCGTGTCTGCGTGTCTGTGTGTTTCTTTCGGTTGAGCGCTCACGCCGAAGCCCGTGTCCTCCTCTGCTGTCTACCTGCTGACCCACAACCAGCCTGCGCCGATCGCTCCACTCCGCATCATCATCTAATTGCTGTTCCGGTGTGGGCGGCAAGCCACCGCGACCTGTGATGACGAAGGAGTTACCCCGGTCAGCAGGACACCCTTGAGCAATCAACCCTGACTGATCTGCAAGCTCAGTGGGCAACGCGACTAACCCAGAGGTCGGATCAATGCCTGCGGTGATCACATCAATCGTGCCACTCAATGCAGAAGTTGCACCTGTGGCAGTAATTTCACTCAACGGGGTGGAAATCGGACTGGGACGAATACCGAAGAGGGAAAAGGCATTGATGCGGACATTACCACCGCGAAAGTTTTCAGAGTTGGCGCTGATGTTGCTATCTTCGTTCGGCACTGCAATCAGGAAGCGGGTATCAGTGGTGATGTTGCCGCCCGGAATATTCGCTCCAGTGGCATTGGTGGTGATGTTACTGCCATTGCGGAGGAGGATGAAGGGCGATCGCACGTTGATATCGCCCCCACCCCCGTTGGTGTCTGCCCGGATGCTGCCTTGATTATTGAGGAAGATGCGATCGGCGTCCACCAACAGATTGCCTGCACTGCCAGTACCCAAACTGCTGACGGTGACTTTTCCCTGATTTTGAATGTTGAGGGTTTCGGTACTGAGATGGATATCACCGCTGCGTCCTGTGGAGTTGGGTTCTGTGTTGGCAAACAGCCCACTGCTGGCACTAATCGTGTTAGTCAGTTCACCAAATCGAGCGACTCGATCAGCGAAGGTGGGGTCAAAGCCAGAAATATTGATTTTGTCGGTGGCATTGATGATGGTGTTGCCTGCTCGTCCACTGCTATGGGTAGTGGTAAGGAGTTTTCCACCACCGGTCAGGTTAAGGGTATTGACGTTAAGAGTAATATTACCACTATCGAACCGGTTATACGTTCGCGCAGTCAAAACTGCCCCATCTTGAATGCTCAAGGTTCCAGCGGTGATTTTAATGTTTCCTCCCTGACCATTCGCTGTGGCTGTATTGCTCGTCAACATCCCACTCGCCAATCCAGAGTTACTAACTCCAGAAAAGTTAGCAGCATCTGCAATGACTATGATATCGCCCGCATTTCCGTTGCCCTCAGTCAGCGCCAACAGTCCAGCACCCCCTGTCACCGACAGCGACCTAGTTCTGATGTTGATGTTGCCCGCGTTGCCGATCCCCGATTGCTCTATTGAACTGAATGCTCCAGTGGGACCCCCCAACCTAGCTACTCCATCAAAAGAGACTCCTTCACGGGCAACTATATTGATACTACCCGCATTCCCTTTTCCAATGGTGATAGCATACAGTCCAGCGCCCCCCGTCATCGAAAGCGACCCGGTCTCAATGTTGATGTCATTCCCATTGCCTACTGCTCCCCTATCTGCTGAACTAAATGCTCCACTGGAGACGAGACTGAATCCAGTGTCACCCTCCCCGGCAAAGGAAACTCGCTCACGAGCATTGATATTCACCTTGCCCGCATTCCCATTGCCATAGGTACTCGCAAACAGTTGAGAACCATTGATTAAGTAAAGTGAACCAGTCAGAATATTGATGTTGCCTGCATTGCCAGTTGCTTTGGAGTCTACGTAATTTACAAGCAGGCTGACATCTTTGAGGGTAACTGTCTCTGTCGCATCGATAGTCAGATTGCCAGCAGAAGCACCAACAAAGCCCAAGCCTGAGTTGATTCCCACCTGAAGAAAACTTGTCTGGTTCATCGTCAAGTTCCGAGCCGTGACGGCAATACTCCCGCCACCTCCAGCACGAACGTCTATCCGAGATCTGTTGTTGAGAGACACATCTGCCCGCACCAGATCATTGGGAAAACTCAACCGCCACTCGCCCGCCGTTTGGCTTAGCCCGACGCTTCCCAGGCCAGCAACAGCACCCAACTCGACTCGACTAGCCGGACTCACGATTCGCCCACCTTCTAACCGGATATCACCCCCGACCAGCAACAGACTTTGTGCTGCTGGTACCCGAAGCCCTGTTTCTTTATTTGCGGTTGACTGATTAATAATGGCTTGTGCTGCCAGTTGATTAAAGAAAAAAGCATTAGGATTAATAGTGAGCAATTGACTGGGTAGCGGTTTCGTCGCGTCGCTGCTGAACACTTCACCATTGGGAAAGCCGATCGCGTTCGCAGTCGTCCCCACAAACGAACCGCCAAGATTAAGTGATGCATTCGGACCAAATAAAATCCCATTGGGATTGAGCAAGAACAGATTTGCCGTCCCATTCGCTCGGATTAACCCATCAATATTGGAGACTGACCCACCTGTGACGCGGCTGAAAATGTTCTGCACGTCAACGACATTGTTAAAATAGGCAGACCCACCTGTAGGAATCGAAAATTGACTGAAGCTGTGGAACAGGTTGCCGCCTCGTCTGGCTCCGCCATCAATTTGCACGTTGGGGTTACCTGTGACTTGCGATAGCTCCCCTGCAGGCAGCGTCGCATCAGGAATCACCTGAGCCGCGATCGACTGAACGTAGAGCAATCCACTCACAATACTGCCTGTCAAAATCCATGCTTTCAAGTGCGATCGGTTCATTTTGCTACCCTCATGCCATTGTTGCGATCAGCAGGAGAGGACAGATCTTAGTGCGATCGCTTACAGCCATTTTCATTTGCATTAACTACCCCCCACCCCCCAATCCACAAAACTGTGACTGATTCATTTGAAAAGCGCTTAAGCCAGAATACAAGAATCGACTGCATTAGACCACACAATATAACTAAGTTAGCATGATTGCGTCAATTTGTAAGCTGTACTTTGGTTTGAACTTGGATACCAACTTTAGTTGGAGCCAGGTCGCCATTTTGAGATGGATTGCTTCATCAATCGCTTGTTGGAAAGAAATGTGAACTCCGGGTGGACGACAAGTGAGCATCAATTGCCTATATTCAACTCATGTAAACGCAGCAATACTCTCAATGAAATTCACAGCCATTTTCATTTGCATTAACCACACCCCATTAAAGCCAATCAAAAAATTGAGGTAAAACCAATGTCTCAAACTCTACGGACTCAATTTAATTCTATTGTTTCAATGGATGAATATCGCCGACAGAATAGTTTTGATCTGCCTCAATCTCAATTGAAGCAGCAAGCACTGCTGTGAAGTAATTCGACAAATATTGAATACACAATCAAGGAAATCTAATTATGCCCACTCAAAATACAGGCAAAATCACTCAAGTCGATCCCAGTCAACCCTTGCTGCATCAGCATGGATATGAAATTCAGCAGTACGGTACTCTCCGCGATCTGCCAATCGTTCTCAACCCCAGCGCCCGTAGCGAAAGCTGTACTTTGGTCAATCAAATTCTGGCAGATACAATCATTCTCTACCATCTCTATAAGAAACATCACTGGTTGATGCGTGGACACACGTTTTACCAACTGCATTTGTTGCTCGATAAACATGCCAGTGAACAAATTGAGTTAATTGATGCCCTGGGTGAACGGGTACAAACACTGGGAGGTGTGGCGATCGCTGACCCGCGTCATGTGGCAGAAGTCACTAAGATTAAGCGTCCTCCCAACGGCGTTGAGGAAGTACCTGTGATGTTGTCGCGGTTACTGGAAGCCCACGAATTGCTCATTGGGGAATTGAGAGTGGCGATCAATAAAACAGCAGCGAATCAAGATAGTGGCACTAACGATTTGTTAGTGAGCCAAGTCTTGCGAACCAATGAGACGCAAGTTTGGTTTCTGGCAGAACATTTAGTGGATACACCATTGGTACGTAGTTAAATTCAGCAGATCAGGTGTTGTAAATGAATAACTAACAGTCTTTCAGCAATCGCTTTTTAAATCAGTTCATTCTTGACTCCATTTATCCATGTAGATAACAGAGGAAGAGAACTTTATGACTAATTATGACTACATTGTAATCGGTGCAGGGTCGGCAGGTTGTGTGGTTGCCAATCGTCTAACCGAAGACTGCGACACAACTGTGTTACTCCTCGAAGCGGGCAACCCAGCTACAAAACCAGAAATTCAAATTCCGGCGCAATGCTTTAGTCTCATCGGCTCTGAAGTGGATTGGGGTTACGTTTCTGAGCCGGAACCCTACCTGAAGGGTCGCAAAATGTTTTGTTCCCGTGGCAAAGTCTTGGGCGGCAGCAGTTCGATTAATTTCATGATGTATATCCGGGGCAATCCTCAAGACTACGATCGCTGGCAGGAATTAGGAAATCCCGGTTGGTCGTACCTTGATTTATTGCCCTATTTCAAGAAATCGGAACACCAGCAGCGAGGCGCGTCGGAATTTCACGGGGTTGATGGGGAATTGAGCGTTACCGATTTGATGTCCCCTGCTGTGGTCTCCCAACGCTTTGTAGATGCCTGTGTGTCAAAGGGATACAACTACAATCCTGATTTTAATGGTGTACAGCAAGAAGGGGTAGGACTTTATCAATTGACGGTTAAGGATGGTAAACGGCACAGTGCAGCCGCTGCTTTTCTTCTACCCATTTTCCATCGTCCCAATTTGACAGTAGTGACAGGGGCATTAGTGACAAAATTGCTGGTTGAGGGCACTCGCTGTGTTGGAGTGGAATATCTGCATGAAGGTACGCTTCACCAGGTGAGAGTCAACCAGGAAGTGATTTTAAGCGCAGGTGCGTTTGATTCGCCCAAACTACTAATGCTTTCTGGAATTGGTACTGCCGAACACCTGCAAGCGATGGGAATTTCTGTCGTTGCAGATTTGCCGGGTGTCGGTCAAAACCTTCAGGATCACATTCTCACTTGTGTCGTTCAAGAAGCTACTCAAGATATACACCCTGCCATCACCAGTAATGGAATCGAAGCCGGATTATTTTTGCATAGCAAGGGGAATGTGGAGACCGCACCCGATTTGCAGTTCTTCTTCGGCCCGATTCAATTCTTGTCACCTGGTTATACCCCTGCTGATTTTGGATTTACGGGTGCTGTCTGTCTTACCCGTCTCGAAAATATTGGCAGCGTTAGTTTGCGATCGCCTGACCCCAAAGATCCACCAACCATTCGGATGAATTATCTACAAAGTCAAGCCGATGTACAAAAGTTGGTTGAGGGAGTTAAATTAATCCGCCAATTGTTTCAGAGCAATGCCTTCGATGATTTTCGTGGTGAGGAGATTGCTCCGGGTTCCCACGTTCAGAGTGATGCAGCACTCGAAGCTTACATTCGGGACACTTGCAGCACTGTATGGCATCCGGTTGGCACTTGCAAAATGGGCATTGACTCAATGGCAGTGGTCGATCCTCAACTACGAGTACACGGAATTCAAGGCCTTCGTGTTGTTGATGCATCAATCATGCCAACAATCACTACAGGCAATACAAATGCACCCACTATCATGATTGCTGAGAAGGCAGCAGATTCAATTAAAGCGGAGCGTACCTCGCAAAGTGTTCCCAACAAGCTTAATGTTCAAAATTTGGCTCAATTATCTATCTAGAAACGGCATGAACGCCTGCTTTATCTGAGCCGCAAGCTTGAGCGTTCGTAACACAATTCATTCATTAGAAGGAGTACTTCCATGACACAATCATTCTGGCTTCTTGGTACCTACCTCACTATTCTCGCCGATCACACCACGACTGACGGTAAATATGACCTGATTGAGGGCTATTTCCCTCCTGGTACGCAGACTCCACCCCATCGCCATACACGCTATTCCGAACAAATTTATGTGCTGGAAGGAGAGTTGACTGCCTGGGTTAATAAGAATAAGGTTGTGCTAAGCGCAGGTGAAAGTGTCTTCATTCCGATAGGCACACCCCATGTTGTTGCTGCACTCAGCGATAAACCATCTCGCGGGTTAACCGTTTCTGTACCCAGTGGCTTTGCTCAACTAATTGAAGCAACAGGGACGCTAAACGAGAATGAGGCACCTGACATAGCATTGTTCAATCGCATCTCTAGCGAAATTGGCGACGAAATTCTGGGTGCACCTGGAGATCTCCCTTAGAGGGTGTTATGAACTTCTATAGAACCTAGTCTAGAAGGGAAGTTCGGCCCTCGTTGTGATTTTCGAGGAATGGTTGGAACTGGCTCACCGAAGAGGCAGAGGGCAAGGGGACTGAGCTATTCCCCTCTGCATCTCGCGTTGCGGAACATGGGTATCAAGCCCCGTCCTTCTAAGAGGCTTGGCTCTTTCGGAGTACAAGCTCCGTCTCAGCCTCTCCCCCCTGCTCCCTGCTCCCCTGCCTCTTTTGACACCTTCTATGCCGCTTGAAAACTGGTCTATCACTTAAAAGGAAAACTCAAAACTATGAATTCACAAGCAGCTCAAACCACCACTACTGCTGACGAGTCGGCAATCCGTGCTTTCCATCGCCAGATGATTGATGCTTGGAATCGAGGTAGCGGCGAAGGCTTCGCTGCCCCGTTCAGTGAAACTGCCGATTTCCTCACGTTCGAGGGCACGCATCTCAAGGGACGAAAAGAAATCGCTGCATTTCATCAGCAAGCGTTCGACACAGTTGTCAAAGGAACACGCCTGGAGGGTGAGGTGAATTTTGTCCGCTTCGTGAACTCGCAACTCGCGCTCATGCATGTATTTATCAGGGTAATACTGCCCGGAGAAACTGAAAGTTCACCGTCACGAGATTCGCTGCCGCTATACGTCGTCACAAAACGCGACGAAGGTTGGCAGATCGAAGGGTTACTCAATACCCGGAAGTTAACGCTAGAACGTCAATTCTTCTTAGACGACTTTGACTCACTGAGCGCAGAGGCTCAACGTCAAGTGACCGACCTCGTTTCAGGTCTCAAGCATCAGGTGAAATGATTTCGACGGTGCAGATAGTAATGCAAGCTCAGATGCCCTATACCGTTTTGCGCGATGTGTTTTAACTCATCCAACAATGACTGAAGGGTTAAATCTGCTGTTCTCAAAGCTGTCATGCAACAGAACCGATAACACTTCAATGGTTCACACAAATCCAGAATCCCCATCAGATTAACCTATGAAAAAACTAGAAAGAAAAGTTGCTCTAATCACAGGTGGCAATAGTGGTATCGGTCTTGCCACTGCCAAACAGTTTGTTGCCGAAGGTGCCTATGTTTACATCACGGGTCGTCGCCAAGTCGAGCTGGATGCTGCTGTAGAAGCCATCGGTAAAAATGTTACGGCTGTGCAGAGCGATGTTTCTAATCTGGCAGACCTCGATCGTCTGTTTGCCACCATTAAGCAAGAGCAAGGACACCTCGATATTATCTTCGCTAATGCTGGCGGTGGACAAATTGCCCCACTTGGAGCAATCACTGAGGAACACTTTGACAAAACATTCAACATAAACGTCAAAGGTCTGCTTTTCACCGTGCAGAAGGCATTGCCTTTGTTGCCAGAGGGGGCTTCGATTGTCCTCAATGCTTCGACTACTTCTATCAAGGGCACCCCAGCGTTCAGCGTTTACAGCGCCACCAAAGCCGCTGTGCGATCGTTTGCACGTAACTGGATACTCGACCTCAAAGAGCGCAAGATTCGTGTCAATGCCATCAGCCCTGGTGTCGTGCCTACTCCTGGCTACAATCTCATGGGACTGAGCGAGGAGCAGGTGCAGGGATTTGTAGCAAGTCAGGCTGACAATATCCCCCTTGGGCGGGTGGGCAGGCCAGACGAGATTGCTAAAGCTGTCGTCTTCCTTGCATCCGATGACAGCAGCTTTGTCAATGGCATCGAACTCTTCGTCGATGGGGGCATGGCGCAGATTTGAAGCGTCTCAACTTTGCCCGACGAACTATGCTACATTGCCAGACTGGATATTAACGAAGGAGGAACTGAAATGGCCGCGAACAATGAACAAGCAATTTGCCACCTCTACCACGTGGCAGAAGCTGAGTACGAGGATCTGAAGGCTTTTGGTCATATCTCGGTTTAATACCCAGAGGACATGGGTGCATTATTTGGGCAATAATTCCGGGCAAAGTTAACAGTTCTAGACTTTGGCAATGGTACAACTCTGTATTCTCGTTACTACCAAGGCAAGCGTGAAGTTCACACCCCCTATCCCACGGGTGTAGAAGTTCTCATCCATATCAAACTAAGTTTAGTACTAAACAGCAGTGTCAGTTTTATGTTTGAACAACAACCTCAAAATTTACAACTTCATGTCCAACAGTTAGCTAACGAAGCACTAGAAAAAGCAGAGCCATCAGCTTGGTTTGAAGTTTTGTATGCCGAAGCTCAAGGCGACACAACACAAATTCCTTGGGCTAAGTTAGCTCCACATCCTTATCTTTTAGAATGGTTGACGAATCATCAACAGTTTGTTAACGGTCAAAAGGCATTAATCATCGGTTGTGGTTTAGGGGATGATGCCGAAGCTTTAGCTCATCTGGGATTTGAGGTAACTGCTTTTGATATTTCTCCAACTGCGATCGCTTGGTGTCAGCAACGATTTCCTGATTCTTTGGTCAACTATGTAGTTGCAGATTTATTCGCAGTTCCCGCACAATGGCATCAAGCCTTTGACTTTGTGTTTGAGTGCCGTAACATTCAAGCTTTGCCGCTAAATGTGCGCTCTGGGGCTATTTCTTCAGTTGCCTCTTTTGTAGCTCCCGGTGGCACACTTTTGCTGATTACCCATGTTCGGGATACAGAAGCAGAACCAAGTGGCCCACCTTGGGCATTATCAGACTCAGAACTGGAACGGTTTGAAAGTTTAGGATTACAACAAGTAGAAAAGGTATTATACCAAGAGTCTGAGCAATTTGATGTTAAGCAAGTGCGGATCGAATATCAAAGATCATAATTGGCTTAGTTTCAGTTGGGGGAGATAATTAACTGCGCCATCCCACTCTTGAGAGTCGGCACACCCGATGAGATTGCCAAAGCCGTTGTCTTTCTCGCTTCAGCCGACAGTAGCTTTGTGAACGGCATTGAGTTGTTTGTCGATGGAGGTATGGCACAGATTTGAAGTGCCCTAAAAATATCTATCACCAAAACCGTTGAGGAGTTCGGTGCTATGAATGCAAATAACGGCATCATCAGTCAGTCTAGCCCATATTCAGTAACCGAAACCATTGATCGCTTAGAAGCTATTCTTCAGGCAAAAGGCATCACCATTTTTGCCCGCATCGATCAACGAGCTGAAGCCAAAAAAGTTGGACTGAGCCTGTGTCCAACACAGTTATTGCTATTTGGCAACCCTGAAGCCGGAACACCGCTCATGGTAGCAGAACCGACGATCGCTCTGGATTTACCCCTGAAAGTACTGGCATGGGAAGCGGCTGACGGCAAAGTGTGGCTGAGTTACAACGATCCTGATTACTTAAAACAGCGGTTCTCTCTCATTGATGAGTTGGTCAAAAACATCGCGGTCATTAAACCTTTAATCAATCAAGCACTTCAATAAACAACTCATTCGTTTTTTCGATATCCCATGTTTGCTGCTGTAATTGAATGCAATCCAAAACTTTGGAGCTAAAGATGAAACTCATCTCTGTCAACGTAGGACTTCCGCAGGAAGTGACTTGGAAAGGAAAAACAGTTAGCACTGGAATTTTCAAAGAGCCAGTCAGCGAACGGGTGAGAGTGCGATCGCTCAATTTAGACGGCGATCGCCAAGCGGATCTCACCGTTCATGGTGGTTTAGACAAAGCAGTTTATGTCTATCCCTTTGAGCATTATGACTACTGGCGAAGCGAATTGCCTGACACAGAGTTAACACTTGGTATCTTTGGTGAAAATTTCACAGTCACAGGATTGAGAGAAGAAGAACTGAACATTGGCGATCGCTTCAAAATCGGCAGTGTGGAACTAATGGTGACTCAACCGCGCTTACCCTGCTACAAACTAGCGATTTGCTTTGGGCGATCGGATATGGTGAAACGATTTCTCGCTAGTCGTCGCACCGGATTTTACTTTCGGGTTTTGCAAGAGGGCGAAGTTGGAGCCGGAGACACTTTAGAGTTGGTGAGTCGGGATACCAACAATATTACTGTTGCTGATATCACTCAGCTTTATGTTCGTGAGCCAAACAATCCAGAGTTACTGCATCGTGTAACTCAACTCAAAGCGTTACCCGAAAGCTGGCGCGATTACTTTCAGGAGCTGCTCCGTCGGCAGGATGTGAGATAGATGAGACGCATTTGCATTTCAGTGTTATTTAACATTAACAAGGAGCAAAATCATGACTACATATCGCACAGTTTCAATCGATGGTTTAGACATCTTCTACCGCGAAGCGGGTTCCCGTGATAATCCAACGATTCTATTATTGCACGGCTTCCCAACCTCATCTCATATGTTCCGCAATCTTATACCTGCCCTTGCTGATAAATTCCATCTTGTTGCACCTGATTATCCCGGCTACGGCAACAGTTCGATGCCAACTGTAAATGAATTTGATTACACGTTTGATAATTTAGCTGAGATTGTGGAGAAATTCATTGCTGCGATCAATCTCAAAAAGTACAGCCTTTACGTGATGGATTATGGTGCACCAATTGGCTATCGGATTGCAGCTAAATATCCAGAGCGCGTGCAATCTCTGATTGTTCAAAATGGCAATGCTTACGAGGAAGGTCTGCGCGAATTCTGGGAACCAATTAAGGCATACTGGCATGAGCGATCGCCTGAGAATGCTGAAAAGCTCAAATACCTTTTCACTCTAGAAGCAACGAAGTGGCAATATACCAACGGTGTTCGTAATCTCGAAGCAATTAGTCCCGATACCTGGACGGTGGATCAACATTTCCTTGATCGCCCCGGAAATGAAGAGATTCAACTGGCGCTGTTTTATAGTTATGGCACCAATCCACCGCTCTATCCCCAATGGCAAGAGTATTTCCGCCAGTATCAACCCCCTACCCTGATTGTTTGGGGCAAGAACGACTACATCTTTCCTGCTGACGGTGCTTATCCCTACCAGCGTGACTTGAAAAACGTTGAGTTCCATCTACTCGATACGGGACACTTTGCTCTGGAAGAAGATGGGGACGTGATCGCAGATCATATTCACCACTTTCTGAGCACTCACGTTGTAGAGAGCACCAAGCTAACCACTAGTAACAAATAGTTTTGCCTGGGAAACGATGTCGATAAAAAATGATTGTCATTCTACAATTACTACTTATCAAACAGCAGTGTTAAATCAATTAACTTAATAGTGCCATCTCAACAGATTGTTTACAATTTATTAAAGGAGAATGTCATGGTTGCTCAAGCAAACTCGCAAGCAGCAAAAATTCTGGAAATTGCAGATGATCCACGTCTTTCCAAAGGAGTAAAGGAATTCTTGAAAGTGCTGAATTCAGGGGGTGTGGCGCTGGAGAAACTCACTCCAATCGAAGCACGTCAATTCCTTGTGGATGCACAGACTTCCGTTCCAGTAGACCTTTCAGGCATTGAAGAGTCCCAAAAGACGATTACTGCTGAGGGTTATTCAATTACCCTCAATATTGTACGACCTGAAGGGGTCAAAGGCACATTGCCCGTTTTCATCTTTATTCATGGTGGTGGTTGGGTGCTGGGTGATTACCCAACACACAAGCGCATGGTTCGCGATCTGGTTGTGCTTTCAGGATTTGCAGGTGTCTTTGTCAATTACACGCGCACGCCAGATGCTCAGTATCCACGAGCGATTAATGAGATCTATGCTGCGACAAAATGGGTTGCTGAGCATGGTGAGGAGATTGGAGTGGATGGCAAGAATCTGGCAGTCGTTGGCAATAGTGTCGGCGGCAACATGACAGCTGTCACTGCTTTGAAGGCGAAAGAAAAAGGAGGACCACACATTAAGCTGCAAATCCTAATGTGGCCTATTGTAGATGCTGATTTTGAAACGAATTCTTATCATCAATTCGGCGACAAGCGGTTCTTGACTGTACCAACGATGAAGTGGATGTATGATATGTACATCGCTGATCCAGAAAAGCGCAAAGACATTTATGCTTCTCCCTTGCAGGCGACGGTTGAGCAACTCAAAGGCTTGCCAAGAGCATTAATTGTGGTTGCAGAGAGCGATATCTTGCATGACGAAGGCACAGCTTATGGACGCAAGCTCGATGAAGCTGGGGTCGAGGTTACAACTGTGCAGTACAACGGCATGATTCATGACTTCGGGCTATTGAATGGTTTAGCTGAGTTGCCAGAAACCCGTTCTCTGTTTGTTCAAGCAGCAGCTGAATTAAAGAAACATCTGCAATAGGATGCGATCGTTTCCCGTTATGCCAAACTTCGGAGGTTTAACCCCTTATACCGAAATATCATATCTCATTTTTAGTACAAACCTCCGAGGTTTGCGTAAGTCTTGAACATGCGGCATAACAAGTCAATCTCGACTGGTCATTATTGAATTAAGGCAGAAAACTAATAGATACAGCTTCTAATCTGCTCTTAGCATTTTCAGTGAACTATTTACCAAGATTGATCATGACTGCAATTCGCATTGAAACCGATAGCCTGGGTGAAGTCAAAGTTCCCAGTGACAAACTCTGGGGAGCCCAAACCCAGCGTTCGCTCGAACACTTCAGCATTGGAGAGGACTTAATCCCACGCGAGATGATTGTTGCCTATGCGGTACTCAAGAAAGCAGCGGCGATTGTCAATCATCAAGCTCAACGATTAGGTGACGAACAAAAGAATCTAATTTGCCAGGTTTGTGACGAGATTTTAGCAGGACAACACGTCGATCAGTTTCCTCTACATGTTTGGATGACAGGCAGCGGTACACAATTTAATATGAATGTCAATGAAGTGATTTCTAATCGTTGATCGTGATTGTAGGTGGTATCCTTTATCTGTTTCACAACGGCAATGACATTCCTGAAGATCATATCTTCCGAGGAGAACCTGCTGATCTCCGTCAAGTTCCTGGAATTCTCAATGATACACTGGCATTGCGGGGGCGAGGTATCATTCAACTCGGTATTTTGCTATTGATTCTGACTCCAGTTGCACGAGTTGCGTTTTCAGTGTTTGCATTTTGGCAACAGCGCGATCAATTCTATATCATCGTTACGTTGATTGTGCTGTTGATTCTTGTTCACGGTCTTCTGACGACAGGGTAATTTGAAAAGTTTCAAGACAGTCCCAATGAAAAATTTTTCACCGCCAAGCATGAAAGTCCGGCTTTTCCCTACACCCGTACACCCTTACACCCCTACACCCACTTTCAAGTCAGGAGGAGACAATGAAACTACTACCGAAACAATCTACAGTACTATTGGGTTTGATGACTTGTGTTTTAGCTCATCTCCCTTCACTTGCCTCGGCTGACTCTACTGCGGATTTACTGCTCAGCTTGAACTGCCAAAGTGATTACACTGTAAATGTTTGGAGACGATATGCTTCGGGCGAATTGCTTTACCGCGCTACGGGACCTCTGGGAAATCTAAGTTTGGGCAAAGGAACCAAGGAGAATACAGGAGCCGCTGAGGTGTATAAGTTTAGGAATGGCAACTATGTATACCAAGTTCTTAGCGGGCGGGGAGATCACCGACAGCAGGGAACGTTAGCGGTGTTCAAGAACGGGCGATCGTTCCTAAATCAAGCTTGTAGACCAGAAGGATGAAACGTATTGATTTGTTAGTTTGCGTTCAGGTTGCGATTTACTACTTTGTTCTGGTCTTTTCTGACAGACAGAATGCCGATAGCTAGTAACTACGTCACAGTCAACAACCTGAACCCGTTTCTATCAAGGTCTAAGAACAACATGAAACTTGAAGGTAAAGTGGCTCTTGTCACTGGAAGCAGTCAAGGGATTGGACAAGCTATTGCGACTCGTTTGGCACAGGAAGGAGCCGATGTTGTCATAGATTATCGCTCTCATCCGGATGGGGCGAAAGATACATTAGCAAAGGTAGAAGCCACAGGGCGTAATGGTCATATTGTTCAGGCAGATTTAAGCTCCGTTAGCAACGTTCGCAAGCTTGTATCTGAAGGAGTTCAACACTTTGGCAAACTAGATATTCTGGTAAATAATGCTGGAATTGACGGTAAGAATGCAGACTTCTGGAACATTACTGAAGCAGATTACGATGCCGTACTCAATATCAATCTCAAAGGAACATTTTTCACGACGCAAGCTTTTGTGCAGCATTTAATTGAAACAAAGCGAACAGGAAAGATTATTAACATCAGTGCCCGTGATACAAGTGTAGACACCTTGAACTACGACCAATGTTTTGTACGTGATTTTGTCCCGTCTGCTCTCGTGTTTTTGATTCGAGCAGACGTAGAAATTGTTCGTAACTTTCTGATTGAAACGCTTGCGCTTCAAAGTCAACAAAGGCACATGGATTGCTTCAAGCCACCACAGGGACTAATACCTGCTAGTTTCGGGAGCGTCCAATGTAAACGTTGTTTGGCAAATCTATACCAATGATCAATAGCAAATCGCCGCAAGTAGATCTGACAAATTTCAGATAGCAACGGCATTACAACGGTTGTTGAGAGTTGGTGATGCTTCTGTGATCTTCCGTTAACGGGAGCCTGTGTTAACCGCAGGCTCCTTTTCTTGAAATTTTCTACCACTACTTCTGTCCGCCAGTCTAAACAAGAGCGGGCGATCGCTGTCATACGAATATTACTTGAAAATATATTAATAATAATAATCGCAAGAGGAGGGAGAGAGGCAGCCGTCGGCTGCTTCTCTCCCTCCCCCCCCGCCTTCGTGATTATCATTCTTCTATCAAATCTTTTCTATATTTGGACGTATTGACAAAATACACTTGTTTTTAACTTGTTAGGAATGAGCGTTATCCGATCTTTTCAGTACATTTGAACTATTTCGGTGGCGATCGCCTATATCAGGTTAGTTTTTGCTGCCAAAGCGAACGTTGGTGACTACCTGTACCAGATGCCGACTAAACTCTATTTTTTATACTTGTACCTAAATGCCGTCTTTTAGTACATTTGAATTGATTTGCTGCTGCTCTCTGACTTTTAGTCTAAACTCCAGTCATTAGCAATGAAAACATTGTTACGTCCTGTATCATGTGATTCATCTAAAAGATAGTGCTCAAACCCATTACGACTTGGAACCGCTCTCATGACTGAAGAAGCAAGGTTAATTGCGGATCGCGAGAGTGCTTTGCACAAGCTTCGCGAACGACGAGTTTACTGGAAACATTGGGGTCCTTACCTGAGTGAACGGCAATGGGGAACTGTGCGTGAAGATTACAGCCCGAATCGTACTGCCTGAGAATACTTTCCCCATGACCACGCTCGATCGCGTGCTTATCGTTGGGGAGAAGATGGGATTGCCGGGATTTCGGATACGCATCAACGCTTATGTTTCGCGATCGCGCTGTGGAATGGCGAAGATCGCATTCTCAAAGAGCGGCTGTTTGGGCTAACGGGGAATGAGGGCAATCACGGGGAAGATGTCAAAGAGTCATTTGGTTACGCCATTGCTCCCACAAAAATTATGTTTCTTACCACGTTTTTGGTAGTATTTTTAAGTTTTTTTACTTATTGACAAAATTACCATAACCTTAACCTCTCACGGTTGATCTACGCCATATTCTGCATGTTGCTGGATCAGTTTTGCCACTAACCCTGTCCAACCTGTTTGGTGGCTTGCTCCGATACCCGCTCCTTCGTCACCATGAAAGTACTCATAGAATAGAATAAGGTCATGCCAGTACGGGTTGGTTTGAAACGTTTCCGTACCGCCATAGATAGGTCGTCGTCCGGTTGCATCGTTTAAAAATGTCCGAATCAACCGCTGTGATAGCTCATTCGCCACTTGCCAAAGCGTCATCATTTGACCTGAACCACTTGGACATTCCACCTTGAAATCATCACCTAAATAGTGATGGTACTTCTGCAAGGACTCGATGATTAGGTAATTCATTGGAAACCACACAGGTCCGCGCCAGTTAGAATTGCCACCAAAAAGACTTGTTGTGGATTCCGCAGGTTCATAATCGACTCGATACTCATTGCCGTGAACTTGTAGAACGTAGGGGTTGGTCGCGTGGAATTTGGAGAGTGCCCGAATGCCATAAGGTCCAAGAAATTCATTTTCATCTAACATCCTGTGAAGAATGCGCCGCAACTGATTCTGCCCTGCGATCGCCAGCAGTCTTCTGGTTTTTACGCCCGCTATTTCTAAACAAGCAACATTTTGGGTCAAGTCTGGGCGATTTTGAATGAACCATTCAGTACGTCGTTTGAAACTGGGAAATCGTTCAAGCGTGTTTGGTTCTAGAGCCGCAACGGCAAATAACGGTGCCAGTCCCACCACTGAGCGAACCTTCATTAAGAAGTGACGACCATCGGGCAGATGCAAGGCATCGTAATAAAATCCGTCTGTTTCATCCCACAGGGCTAATTCGGCTTCACCGACTCCATCAATGGCATCAGCAATATAGAGAAAGTGTTCAAAAAACTTGCTGGCAATATCTTCATAGGTTGAATCATCTTTTGCTAGCTCTAGTGCAATAGTTAACATATTCAGGCAGTACATTCCCATCCAACTGGTACCATCTGCCTGATTGATATATCCACCATTGGGTAGCGATGCACTGCGATCAAATACCCCAACGTTGTCTAATCCTAAAAATCCTCCTTGAAAAACATTTTTGCCCTCAATATCCTTGCGATTCACCCACCAGGTGAAGTTGAGCAGTAGTTTCTGGAAAACTCGCTCTAGAAAGGCTCGATCAGCTCGACCATACATTTTTTGCTCAATTTGATAAATTCGCAGTGCAGCCCAGGCATGAACGGGTGGATTGACATCGCTGAATGCCCATTCATACGCAGGAAGTTGCCCGTTGGGATGCATGTACCACTCTCGCATCAAGACACTTAACTGACGTTTGGCAAACTCTGGATCCAGCATGGTTAGAGGAATAAGATGAAATGCTAAATCCCATGCCGCAAACCAGGGATATTCCCATTTGTCGGGCATTGAGAGAATATCATCGTTAAATAGATGGCTCCACTCATGATTTCTGCCTCGTTTACGCTCTACTGGCGATGTGGGACCTACTGGATCGCCGTTTAGCCAATCATGAACCACGTAATGATAGAATTGCTTGCTCCACAGCATTCCTGCAAATGCTTGCCGTTGAACATTTCGCATGTCCTCAGATAATGAAAAAGGACAGATTCGCTGGTAAAATTCATCTGCTTGAGCTTGGCGATCGCGAAAGATTGACTCAAATTCCTGTCCAAACAAGATTTCTGTGTTGCCGTTGTTGAGAGAAGATTGGGAGTCTCTCAATCGTAGTCGCACCGTTTGCATTGCACCAGGAGCGATTACTAGCTGATAATGAGCCGAGAATTTTGTTCCTGTTTCGCTGGGATTAATTGCATCCTTGCGGCTGTGAATCACATAATCATTGATGCCGTCTTTAACGTAGGGTGAAGAGTTGCTAACTCCGAACAATCGTTCGTAATTCGTTTCATTATTAGTAAACAATAAATTAGGGATGCCATCACAGTAAAGCCATCGTGTTCCTAGCGTTGGATGCGATGCCTCAATGACGCTGAAATTGACCGCCTTTTGACTAACATTTAGCCAGGGTTTTTCGTTCTCCTGTGCGCGACTCCAAGACCAAGTGTTACGGAACCACAACGTTGGTAGCAAGTGCAGTGTTTTAGGATCAGGTCCCCGATTGATTGCTTTGATTTGAATCAAAATATCTTCAGGTGATGCTTTGGCATACTCAATAAATACATCAAAATAACGATCTTCATTAAATATTCCTGTGTCCAGTAGTTCAAATTCAAAGTCTTGGCGAGTTCTACGACGATTTTCCTCCACTAACTGAGTGTAAGGAAAGGCGTGCTGCGGATATTTATAAAGGTACTTCATGTAGGAGTGGGTGGGGGTATTGTCTAAGTAGAAGTAGTATTCTTTGACATCCTCTCCGTGATTACCCTCATTCCCCGTTAACCCAAACATCCGCTCCTTAAGGATGGAATCTTCTCCATTCCACAGCGCAATCGCAAAACATAACTGCTGATGAGTATCAGAGATACCTGCAATGCCGTCTTCTCCCCAACGATAGGCACGCGACCGGGCATGGTCATGAGGGAAGTACTCCCAAGCAGTTCCATTCGGGCTGTAATCTTCGCGCACTGTACCCCACTGTCGTTCACTTAAATAGGGTCCCCAGCGTTTCCAGTAAGCAGTGCGATCGCGATCAGCTGCCAACCTTGCTTCTTCTTGAGTCATGACAAGTTCTATTGCTCGTGATAATTCCGAATCAGTCCGCCATCGACATAAAAAGTGGCTCCAGTCACGTAGTCAGCAGCGGAGGACGCGAGGAATGTGACCATTGGCGCTATATCTTCTGGTTTGCCTAGTCGTCCAAGGGGAATGTTTTGTTTGAGTGAATGTAACTTCACAGGGTCATTTAGAAGTTTGGTATTAATCGGGGTTTCGATCGCTCCAGGAGCAATATTGTTGATCGTGATTCCCATCGGTCCTAATTCCACCGCCAAATTTCGCATCATCATCTTCACACCACCTTTGCTAGCGCAGTAGGAGGTGAAGTGAGGGAACGCCATTTCCTCATGAACTGAACTGATGTTAATAATCTTACCCGTTCGTTTTGTCTCAATCAAGTGCTGCACAAATGCTTGCGTCGTGAAGAATGTGCCTTTGAGGTTGAGATTAACAACGGTATCATAATCAGCTTCGGTTATGTTCCAAAAATCAGCATTTTTTCCATCAACCCCAGCATTATTCACTAGAATATCTAGCTTACCAAAGTGATGAATTCCTTCAGATACAAGTTTGCGAACGTCACTAATCACGCTTAAATCTGCCTGGACAATATGCCCTTTGCGTCCCGCTGCTTCGACCTTTGCCAACGTTTCTTTAGCACCATCGGGGTGGGAGCGGTAATCGATGACAATATCTGCACCTGCTTGCGCCAGGTAAGCAGCGATCGCCTGCCCAATTCCCTGACTGCTGCCAGTGACTAACGCAACTTTTCGTTGTAAGTTTATCATGTCCTTATACATCAATTATGACTTGTTCAGGTCGTTTGCTGTGACGCAGCGCGGCGATTGTCGCTGCATAATCCTTAGCATTGAAGATTGCCGATCCCGCTACAATTGCATTTGCTCCTGCTTCCAACACCTGCCATGCATTGTCTGGCTTGACTCCACCATCGACTTCAATCCACGGATCCAGCCCACGTTCATCGCACATCTGACGTAAGCGACGAATCTTTGGCAACATGGTTGAAATAAAGTGTTGACCACCAAAGCCGGGATTCACCGTCATAATTAAAACGACATCACACAGATCTAGTACCCACTCAATCGCTTCCAAAGGATTACCAGGATTGAGCACAACCCCCGCTTGCTTACCCAGTTCCTTAATTTGGGATAGTGTTCGGTGTAGATGAATCGTTGCTCCTGCTTGAACCAAAATATGATCGGCACCTGCTTTAGCAAAGTTGGTGATGTACCGCTCTGGTTCGACAATCATCAGATGGACGTTTAGCGGTTTTACAGTCATCGGTCGAATTGCTTCTACGATCAAAGGTCCGATTGTAATGTTGGGCACATAGCGACCGTCCATCACATCGACATGAATCCAGTCAGCTCCCGCCACATCCACACTTTGCACCTCTTCTCCCAAGCGGCTAAAGTCAGCCGATAAAATTGAAGCTGCGATCGTGATTAATTTAGAAGATTGAGACATGATATATTCTCCAATCCATTGGAATTTCTAGCCGTTGCAGGATCGATGCGATCGCTCAGGAAGAGAATAGTGGTATCGATCGTGCCGTAGTAAGGTGTATGCGGAATTTCGTGCAATTGCGCTAATTCACCCCGGCGAATTTCATGCAACATACGACCGGGTTGAGCATCGCGCCAATCATCTACGGTTGTGGCTTGCAGTTGCGCCAGTTTTATGAGCGTTCCGCGTGCAAATTCCGGATAAACCATTATCGTTTGTAAACTCGCAATGATCGCGTCCCGCCCAAATACTGCGACAAACCAAGGAATACCCGCCGCAGGCATCCAAAAATGCTGTCCACGATCTTCAACCTTGATGCGGAGTGCCCCGAAATCGATCAAGGATTGTCGATAGTAGGCGGCAATTTCGGCATTCGAGGACTGTAACTGAGTGGCGGATTGAACAAAGTCGTCTCTGACTCGCGCCGCTTCAGTATCGTGGGAGACGGTGCAAGTTTGTTGCGGCTGAAGCACATCTCCATCCGCTAGCGCCGTAAAATCAACGCAGCTATGCCAAGTTTGACCTGGTTCAAGCTTGATGTCGAACATGAGGCGACCATTACCATAGTAGGGCGTTGAACTAGCACAAGTTGGAGTGATTTGCAACCCGCGATAAAACTCGGCATTTCGGTACTCTGTTTTGAGAATGCTGTCTTTCCAGGTGGTTGCGATCGCACCGCGTGGCAGTAGATGTTGGGATTTGACCTGAAAAATATCCGCAAAATCTGAGCGGATCGCCAACATAAGTTTCAGTTCGACGGTCTGAGTGTAATGGCTAGTAATATCAATATCCTCATGCATTCCGACTGCAATATCGCGCCGGATGGTCACTAACAAGCAGCCCGATGGCAGCGTTCCATCAATAGTCGGAGTCTCTCGATTGGTAAATTGATAGAGCGCACGGTGATGTTGTAGCGGACTAGATGCAAGCAGTTGGAGCGGCTGGCGATTGAGTGAGACTTCGTAATACGAGATGAGGCGCGTATCGCGAACAAAAAATCCTTGGGCAAGGTTGTCGTCGATCGAGCCATCAGAAGCAGTAACGAGGAATGTCGATCCGTCATTGATCGCGATTTGTCCTGAATTTACGGTGACTTTAGTGGGCATCCCTCATGTCTCCAATAAATGAGCCGCTGCTTGATCGATCATCCACATCACTCTGCCCTGAGTCGGACTAATGATTTGTGCAGGCAAGCGATCAGGCTGATACTGACCTTCCAAGACCGCTTTTAGTGTTGTTGCTTTTTCTGCTCCTGTGACAAAAAAGAGGATTTCTACCGCATTGTTAATCACAGGTGGCGTTAAGGTGATACGGTAACTGTTCAACTCTTCCACCCAAGGTGCAACGACTAAACGAGTTTGCTCATGAACTGCATCAGTGCCAGGAAAAAGAGATGCGGTGTGTCCGTTAGCTCCCATGCCCAACAACACTAAATCGAAGCGAGGAAACTGATGTTCTTGCAACTGAAAGAACTGTCTCAAGTCTTGCTCATATTCAGCTGCGGCTGCTTTAGCATCTGGATTTTCAGCTTTAATGCGATATACATTTTCTTGTGGAATTGGCACTTGAAACAGCAATTGCTCTTGCGTCATCCGAAAGTTATTACTGGGATCGCTGGGCGGAACGTGGCGTTCATCACCCCAAAAAAAATGAATTTGGTTCCAAGGGATTTGATTACGCCAAGGTTGAGTTGCCAACAATGCATAAAGACTTTTGGGAGTTGAGCCACCAGACAGTGCGATCGTAAATCTTCCTCGTGCTTGAATGGCTTGATGGGCTTGTTGCACAAACTCGGCGGCAGCAGCCTGAGTCAGGGCTTCGGCATTTGCAAAAACTTGAATTTCAGGCTTTACTTGCGATCGAATTAATTCTTGCATGGTTATTTCCTTTAGGGACTTCTAATTAAAAAATCGTCCTATCATAAGAGCGCAAAGCCTTGCGCCCCTACAAGTTAATTTTGAATTTGAGATAATTGATTTTGGCATTGCATAATTGCGGGATGATTTTGGAATTTGCATCAATCAGAATCACCGTGTCCCCGCGTCACCTTGTCAGCCTGAATCATGCCATTATTCAGCAATGCCTTTATTTTTTGGTGTTCCCTTAATTCAGAACCGGAACTTGAACTTGAGACGGTTGCGTGTTGTAAATATCCATGATCGTGTTGAGGAATCGCACGGCATCCGTTTTGGAACGTTGAAAAGAATTGCGTCCGATAATCGAACCAAACCCTCCACCTGCTTGAATAGCGTGAACTTCATTGAAAAAGGCATCATCACTGTCGATTGGTCCACCCGAAAAGATGACAATCCGTCGTCCATTAAAGGCACATTGCACTACATGACGCACTCGCTCAGTTAATGTCGCAATCGGGATTTGCTCTTTCTCGTACACCTTGCGGGCTGCTTCTTGTTCAATGTGCTCGCTAGGCAGTTTGACTTTGATGATGTGAGCACCCAATTGAGCCGCAATTTGAGCAGCGTAACCAATCACGTCGATCGCCGTCTCACCTGTTTTGCTTAAACCCGATCCCCGCGCATAAGACCAAATGATCACAACCAATCCATGCTGCTTCGCTTCTTCGGCACAGGCTCGAATCTGCTGGTACATCTCAAATCGGTGGGCTGAACCGGGATAAATGGTGAAACCAATGCCAGCACAACCTAATCGCAAAGCATCCTGTACACTGCCAGTTAAAGCTTGAGTAGGGTCAGATTCATCCAATAGCACATCGTGATCATTGGCTTTAAGAATCAGGGGAATGTCGCCTGCAAATTCTCGTGCCCCCGCTTCTAGAAAACCCAGTGGAGCTGCATAAGCGTTGCATCCGGCTTCTATCGCCAACTCAAAATGATAGCGAGGATCGTAAGCAGGTGGATTGGGTGCAAAACTGCGAGCCGGACCGTGCTCAAAGCCCTGATCAACGGGCAAAATTACCAACTTGCCAGTTCCAGCTAGTTTGCCATGATTAAGCAACCGCGCCAGATTAGTCAGCGTTCCAGGATTGTCGCTGCCATACCAACTGAGAATTTCTTTTACTCGTTGAGTCATTGTGGTTTTTCCTAAAAATACTGTCTGGTACAAACTTTTTCGCTTTTCCCTCACGGCATATCCTGCCAACAGCGTCGGCAAAACCAATGAACTTGATGATTGCGGATATGTCGCAACAGTTGATCACAACAGCATGGACAATGCTGTGAAGGCATAGTTTCATTCCAACGCTTAACCGACGCTGGACTGCTGAAATTTTGCATTGGAAGCCCCATGTCGATCGCCCAAAATGAACCATTCGACTGCATTGGCAAATCCTTCTTCTTCATAGGATGTCGTCACGTACTGAGCTTGTTGCTGTACGTCTGGATTTGCGTTGCCCATAGCAATGCTTAATCCACTTCGTTCAAACATTGGGACATCATTGGGCATATCTCCAATAGTGGCAATTTCTTGTCTGGGGATTCCGAGCAGTTGTGAGAGGCGATCAACTACAGCACCTTTGTTCGCGTGGGGATGGGTGACATCCAGGTAGTAAGGCTGCGATCGCGCCGCAGATACCTGTTCACCACCACCCGAACTGGCTCTTGACTTGCAGTAAACTTTTTGACTAAAAGCTTGCTGCACATCAGTTTCGCACTTGGCAACGGCATCCAGATCATCACTAACGCCAACGACTTTGACAACGTTATCAAACAAACCATCAAAGCTAGAAACAACGGTAGGTGGAAACTTAACCGTCCATTCTTCGCGATCCACATGAGGACCATGCCGCTCATGCACAAACCAATCCTTCCCTCGATAAATCCAAACATCCAGATGGTGGGCAGTAATTATCTTGATGACTTCTTGAACAGTTGTTGCGGGTAAGACGTTTTCCTCCAAGGTTGAAAAGTCAGGATAGACAAACAGACCACCATTAAATGGCGCGAGAGGCTCTGTCAGTTTCAGAGCATCTACAATCATTTTCATCCCTAATGGTGGACGACCACTGGTAATTGTGAAGCGAATGCCTGCATCCCAAAGTTTATGAACAGCAGCACGGGCGCGATCAGTGAGGATTTTCTCTTTTGTTACAAGCGTGCCATCTACATCTGCTAGCAGCAGTGAAATTTTAGGCGATTTGGGAGAAGTTATTGGATTCATGATAGAAAGCTTGGTTGTTGATTGTTGGTGCTCAATTTATTGGTCTGGATCTATAGCGCTTCTCATTTGAATGAAGTACAAATTTATCTGTGTGTATCTGTGTCCATCTGTGGTTTATTATTTCTTTGTGTACTTTACTCAATTGCAAACCCCTATAATACGGGATACCGATACCGTTTCACTTTGCCAAAGGTGCTTGAGAGGTATTTGACGAGGTTTGCCCAATAGCTAACAATTCTTTGAGTGCCTGTACCGTTTTTTTCCCAATTCCCATTGGCTGGTTGCACCATTGCTAAAGATCAATTTCATCTGAAGCGTTTGGGGCGGAAGTTGAGCGATCGCGCTGGCAAGTGGAGCAATGTTAAATCGACTGCTTCCCGCACTACATGTTACAGACGGAAACGTAGCGGCACCAGCCCAGAAAGGCTCATCAACGCCATCCCAAAAACCGTCGTTGCCCCAATACGTGTCGGAGTCCCAAAAGCCTAATCCCGGAACCGTGGTGGAACTTTGAACAACTTTTTGATAGCTAGAGGTTTCTTTTATTGGTTGATTGATCGTGACCAAGGGTTGATTCTTGCTGAGCAGGACCATCGTAGTTAAGGAGGCATCAGAGCCAACTAGAGAGTTGTCAGGTACACAGTAGCGTACCCCTAGCAAAAGGCTATCCTTGGTCGGATTTTTGCTCCAAATAGTTGATACACCAAGAGCAGGTTCACTACCTCTATAGTCATGATCTCTCACCGCATAGATTGAACCAGTGTGGAATACCTTGCTATAAGGAGCATTTTTGATTGAAGTTGCTGTGGTAATCGTGTCTTCGGCTCGCATTAGTTGGGAAGTTGCTATCGTACTGCAAATGGTTAGAAAACTAATGTTGACAATGCCCCATTTATATTTACTCAACATTGTGCTTCTCCGTTGAATCGCTGATTGATTTCTGATTTTTATTAATCACTTGATCGCCATTGCCGACCATCGCGCCAGAGCAGTTCGTCAGCATCTTTCGGTCCCCAACTTCCTGCGGCATAGTTGGGAAACTCTCGTGTTGGTAATGCACTCCAAACATCTAGAATTGGCGTAACTACACTCCAACCCAATTCCACGTTGTCTGCTCGCTGAAACAGCGTAGCATCGCCAATCATGCAGTCATAGAGCAAAGTTTCATAGCCTGTGCTGGGGGTTGAGCCAAAGTAATCGGCGTAGCAGAAATCCATATTCACGCTGCCCATTCGCACCGTTGGACCAGGAATTTTTGCGCCAAATTGGAAGTTAATTCCTTCGTCGGGTTGAATGCGCAGGACAAGGAAATTGGGCGTTAATTGATCAACTGAAGTTTGACGAAACAGCAGTGAGGGAACCCGCTTAAACTGAACCGCAACCTCAGTAGTACGCTTCGGCAACCGTTTCCCGGTTCGGAGGTAAAATGGCACATCTGCCCAACGCCAGTTATCAATCGTGAGCTTTAAAGCAGCATACGTCTCAGTGGTAGAGTCTGAAGCAACACGTGGTTCTGATCGATAAGCCGGAACAGGTTTCTGGTTTATCGTCCCCTCACCATACTGCCCTCGCACAGTATGCTTTAGCACATCTTCAGGAGTTAAGGGTTGAATTGCCTTGAGCAATTTAGATTTTTCATCGCGAACGGCATCTGCATCAAATGAAACGGGTGGCTCCATTGCAGTCATCGCTAGCAATTGAAACAGGTGATTTTGCACCATATCGCGTACTGCTCCTGTACCTTCGTAGAAGTTACCTCTGCCTTCTACGCCGACTGTTTCAGCCACAGTAATTTGCACATGGTCAATATGTTCCCGATTCCAAATTGGTTCAAACAGTCCATTCCCAAAGCGAAATACCAAAATATTCTGGACGGTTTCTTTACCCAAGTAGTGATCGATGCGGTAAATCTGGCTTTCCTTCAGCACGCTACTGATGTTCTTATTTAAGGTGCGAGCAGAATCCAAATCATGCCCAAATGGTTTTTCGATAATGACGCGTCGCCAGTGTCCGTTGTCTTCCCGCACCAGTCTCGCTGAACCAAGCTGGGTGATGATGTCGCAAAAGAAGTTAGAGGCGGTTGCCAGGTAGAATAAGTAGTTTCCTTGGGTGCCGCATTCCTGGTCTACCCGAATCAACAAATCCTGCAACTGCTGGTACGTGTTAGCATCCTGAAACTCACCGGGAAGATAGTACAATCGCTGCTCAAACTGCTGCCAGAGGTAATCATCAACTGCAACCGTTGCGAATTCGTGAATATCCCGACTGAGTTTGCTGCGAAAGTCGTCTTGGCTCATTGGAGTGTGAGCAACCCCGACGATCGCAAACTCCTGCGGCAACAAATTACTACGTGCTAAATTGTAAAGTGCAGGTAACAATAAACGCTTGGTCAAATCTCCAGCAGCACCAAAGATGATGATCGCGCAGGGACTGGCAGGACGAACTGAGGTTTCAACCTGAGAATGAGGTGCAGTTGCGATTGTCATGATTTTGTCTCCGTATGTTGCTCAACGTGTCCGCCGAACTGGAAGCGCATCGCAGACAGCAACTTATCAGCAAAATCATCTTCCCCACGTGAGCTAAATCGCTGATACAAGGCAGCGCTGAGAACAGGAGCAGGTGTGCCTTCGTCTATGGCTGCTGTAACCGTCCACCGTCCTTCGCCTGAATCCGACACACGACCGGCAAAGTCTGCTAAGTCAGGCTGCTGGAGTAGAGCGATCGCAGTCAAATCAAGCAACCACGAAGCGACCACACTACCCCGTCGCCACACTTCGGCAATATCTGGCAGGTTCAAATCGTACTGGTAGTGTTCAGGATTGCGGAGTGGAGTCGTTTCAGCGTTAGTAGCACGGCTCTGTTTGCCAACATTGGCGTGATGCAGGATATTCAACCCTTCTGCATAGGCTGCCATCAACCCGTATTCAATGCCATTATGCACCATTTTGACAAAATGCCCACCTCCATTCGATCCGCAGTGCAAATAGCCTTCCTCTGCCGTGCCGCCCACCTTCTCCCGCCCAGGAGTACGCGGAATCTCTCCCCGTCCGGGAGCCAATGACTTAAAGATGGGGTCGAGGTACTGAACTGCCACTTGGGGACCACCGATCATCATGCAGTAACCGCGTTCTAATCCCCAGACTCCGCCGCTGGTTCCCACATCCAGATAGTGAATGCCCTTTGATGCCAGATCATTCGCTCGTCGAATGTCGTCGATGTAGTAAGAGTTGCCGCCATCAATCAAGATGTCGCCTGAGTCGAGTTTTTCAGCCAGTTCTTTGACCATCTGCTCGGTGGGATCTCCCGCAGGCACCATCAGCCAAATGGCACGCGGCTTGTGGAGCTTCTGCACAAAATCATCTAAGGTATAAGCTCCAATTGCCCCTTCCGATGCAAGTTGCTTCACCTTATCGGGTGTGCGATTGAACACAACACACTCATGCTTATTTCGCAGCAGTCGTCGAACGATATTTGCGCCCATGCGCCCTAGACCAATAACACCAAGTTGCATTGTTTTTCTCCTATGTGATTCTCAATTGCGTGAAGTATGTAGCGCTTTTCATCTGAATGAAGTCATTATTAGGACTTACGCATTGACAAAACTCCTCAAATATGAATTTCCATTTTTCGAGTGTAGACTGTAGGGTGGGCAGTGAATCGTAAAATCTGATGATCTCAACATAAGTTTAGGGCACTGCCCACCCTACAAAAATTGCTTTAACGCAACTGGTGCAAGATGTCAATTACAGAATTTGGTCGATCACGGTTTTTAGGGTAGCTAAACCAGATTGAACATCTTTGCCAAGATGGATGCGCAATGCCCGTCGCTCACGTTCCGCTAAAACCTGAAAATCCCCTCGTGCTTGAGCCGCTTTCACAACTCCGAATGTATATTTCTGCTGAGGAACGGGAATGTCCGTGGCATCATCACAGGTGATTTGGAGAAAAACGCCACTGTTTGGTCCACCCTTGTAAGCCTGCCCTGTGGAGTGCAAGAAGCGGGGACCAAAGCCAAGGCAAGTGGCGACTTGCTTTGCATCCCGAATTTTTTCTCGAATGGCTTGTAGCTGCGCTTGGTGTATATCATTGCGCTCGATATATGCAAGCAGTGCAAAATAATCTCCCGCCTGTAGTCGATTCAAATGGGCACGCAGATAATTAACCAACGATTGATCCGTTCCTACTGCCTCTGTCAGTGCAGCGGCATTTTTTGGATCAGTGAATAATTGAATGCCATCTACCGTGAAGATTGGGCTTTCGGGCGGCAGTTTTCCGTTTTTCTCGTATTCAGCTGTTAACTGGCGGGTAACAATTTTGCTGGCTTCAACATCCGGTTGGTTAAAGGCATTGATACCAATGATGGAACCGGCTACAGCAGTCGCAACTTCCCAGCGGAAAAACTCCTGACCAACTTGGTAGGGATCGGCAACGGTAATCCGAACCACAGGTTGTCCTGCCTGCTCCAATGCCGTGACAGCAGCGTCTTGAGTAGAATCAGGAGCAGAGTCTAAGCGAATGTAAGCAAAGATGCGGTCACTCCCATACACATCTGGAGTTCCTAACGGTTCTCGATCCACTGGAATCAATCCCTTACCGTCTTTCCCTGTAGACTCTGCCAACAGTTGCTCCAACCATGCGCCCAAGTCTGCAATTCCCGGTGACGTGATCAGCGTGACTTTGTCTCGTCCTTGCTTTGCCAGAACACCCAGAATGGTTCCCAACACAACGCCGGGATTCTCTTTCGCTGGAACGGATGATGCACAAGAATGCACCATGACTTCAGCCGTATCCAAGAACTTTGCTACATCCACTCCAATCGCCGCCGCAGGTACCATGCCAAAGTTGGATAAAGCAGAATAGCGACCGCCGATACTGGGTACACCAAAGAAGACATGGCGGAAGTCATCGCCTTCAGCAATGTGTTGCAGTTTAGAACCGGGATCAGTTACGGCAATAAAGCGATTGCCTGCTGATTCTGCACCCAGAATTTGCTGCACACGATCAAAGAAGTATTGTTTGAAAATATTTGGCTCCAGTGTACTGCCAGACTTACTCGACACTACGAATAGTGTTTTGGTGAGGTCAATCTGACTTTCGATCGCTTTGATCTGAGCTGGATCGGTAGAATCGAGTACGAGCAGTTCGGGAAATCCTTGTGCCTTACCAAAAGTGAGCTTCATCACCTCTGGGCAGAGCGAAGAGCCACCCATGCCTAATAATAACACATGGGAGAATTTTAGGTTTTGGACTTCTTGCGCGAGTTGCTTAAGACGAGCCAGGTGTGCAAGTTGGTCTTCAGTAATGCCGAGCCAACCCAACCATTTGTTTTCATCTGCTCCTGTCCACAAGCTTGCATCCTGTGCCCATAGGCGACGAATCTTGCCATTCTTCTGCCAATCGTCTAGAGATGCTTGAACAGTAGTATTCAGCGCATCAGGCAATTTGTAGGTTAGGCGATCGAGCTTTCCACCAAGAATTGCTGTCCGCTTTTTCTCGACTGTACCTAACAATTGGTCAAAGGCATCCATGAAAAGTTGCACCCCTTCTGCCAATAATTTGTCTGTAATCTGCTGTAAAGAAATTCCTGCTTTCTGTAGCTTTGATAACGTCGATTGAGCATCATCAACACTTTCAGTCAAACTAGACTTCGGATGTCCATGATCGCGGAAGGCAGATAGGGTGGCTGGTGGAATTGTATTTACAGTGTCGGAACCAATCAGTTCTTCAACATACAACACATCACTATAATGGGGGTTCTTTGTACCTGTGCTTGCCCACAATAGCCGTTGGGTTTGTGCGCCTTGGCTGGCTAATTTTTGCCATCGACTAGAGCTGTATGTGTTCTGATAGTGCTTATATGCAAGTTTGGCATTGGCGATCGCCACTTTGCCCAGTAAGCTTTTGAGCAAATCACGTTGAACTGCATCGGTTGTAGTTTTAAGTTGAGCCGTAATCTGGTTATCAACTGCGGTATCAATCCGACTGACAAAGACGCTAGCGACGCTGGCAATGCGGGTGATGTCTCCACCTTTGGCTGCCAGCAACTCTAAACCAGTCATGTAGGCATTGGCAACCTGTTCATAAACATCTTGAGCAAACAGCAGCGTGACATTCACATTAATGCCTTCACTGATGAGCTGCTCAATTGCAGGAATTCCAGCAGGTGTTGCAGGCACTTTAATCATCAAATTCGGACGATCAACCTCCTGCCATAGTCTGCGAGCTTCTGAAATAGTTTGTTGAGTATCGTTTGCTAGATAAGGTGAAACCTCCAGACTGACATAGCCATCACGCCGATTGGTTTGTTCGTATATAGGTCTCAAAATATCTGCGGTTGCTTGAATATCCGCGATTGCAAAGGACTCATATAGCGACATGACATTCTTATCTTGACTTTGCTCGCTTGTGGTTAAAGCCGAATCGTAATCGGTACTACCTGCGATCGCTTTTTCAAAGATAGAAGGATTCGAGGTGACACCCCGCAAACCATCCTCATCAATCAACTTTTGCAGTTCTCCGCTAGTAATTAAACTGCGACGAATATAGTCTAACCAGACAGATTGTCCGTAGGATTGTAACGACTGCAAAGGGTTCTTTGTCTTTGATGCTTGTACATTAATCATCAGTTCACATCCTTGTTGAATTAACACAAATTTGCAAGAATACAAAACTTCAGCTTGCTAACTGGGCTTTTGCAGCTGCAACAACCTGATTTGGAGTAAAGCCAAACTTGCGCTGCAATTCTTTCAGGGGCGCTGAAGCACCAAACGTATGCATGACAATGCGAGCACCTCTAGAACCGACATACTCGCCCCAGCCAAACGTCGATGCTTGTTCCACACAGACACGAGCAGTCACCGCAGGTGGAATCACACTATCGCGGTAGTCCTGACTTTGCTGCTCAAACAGCTCCCACGATGGCATACTCACAACCCGCGCTTTTATCCCTTCGGTCTTAAGTTGTTCATACGCTTCAATGCAAAGCGAAACTTCGCTTCCAGTTGCTAGCAGCAGCACATTGGGTTGACCATCTTCTGCATCTGCCAAAATATAAGCTCCTTTAGCCAAACCGGATGCCGCCGCATACTGAGTGCGATCAAACGTGGGTAATGCCTGTCGAGTCAGCACCAGCACGACTGGTTGATGCTGCAACTGCATAATCACTCGCCATGCTTCCACAACTTCGTTAGCATCAGCAGGTCGTAGGGTAATCAGTCCCGGAATCGCTCGCAACGAAGCCAACTGCTCAACGGGTTGATGAGTTGGGCCATCTTCACCTACCCCAATCGAGTCATGTGTGAAGATGTAAATGACTGGAATCTCCATTAACGCGCTGAGGCGAATGGATGGACGGCAGTAGTCGCTGAAAATAAAGAACCCGGAACCATAGGGACGCACTTTGCTGAGCGAGAGTCCGTTGAGAATCGCCGCCATTGCGTGTTCGCGGATGCCAAAATGAAAGTTACGTCCGGAGCGATCGCCCGCGCTAAAATCTCCTGCTCCATCAAAGGTGAGCCGTGTTTTGGTGGAGGGAGCCAAGTCAGCAGAGCCGCCAATCAGCCAAGGGATCTGTTGGGCGATCGCATTCAGCACCTTTGCAGAAGCATCCCGTCCAGAAACTCCTTTTGCATCAGTTGGAAACGTTGGCAATGCGGCTTCCCAACTATCACGAAGTTGGCGATGTTGCATTTTGTGAAGTTGGTTTGCCATTTCTGGATACACAGCAGCATATTCATTGAAGGTGTGTATCCATTGCTCGCGCAGTTTGTGTCCTCGCTGTCCCAGTTGCGTCTGGAAGTGTTCGCGCACGCCATCAGGAACGAAAAACTTCGCATCTTCTGGCCAGCCGTAACTGCGTTTTGTTAACCGGATTTCGTCTTCTCCCAACGGTTCTCCGTGAGCTGCACTGGTATCTTGTTTGTGCGGTGCTCCATATCCAATATGGCTATCGATAATGATCAAGGTAGGGCGGTCGTGAGTTTGCTCAAAGGTGTTGAATGCTTGTTCCAGTGCATTGAGATCATTGGCATCACTGACACGAAGGATGTTCCAGCCATAGGCTAGAAACCGAGTGCCCACATCATCATTAAAGGTTAAATTGGTGTGTCCTTCAATAGTGATGTGATTGTTGTCGTAAATCCAGCACAGGTTCCTTAGCCGGAGATGTCCTGCTAAGGAAGCTGCTTCGTTGGAGATGCCCTCCATCATGCAGCCGTCTCCACATAGAGCATAAACGTTGTAGTTGAATAGCTCGAAGTCAGGTCGATTAAAATATTGCGCCATCCACTGTCCGGCGATCGCCATCCCCACACTCGTTGCTACTCCTTGCCCCAATGGTCCTGTCGTGGTTTCAACTCCAGAAGTCCAGCGATATTCAGGATGACCAGGACATTTACTATCAAGTTGACGGAAGCGCTTAATATCATCCAGTGTAACAGATGGCTCACCTAATTGCTCATACTTAGCATTAACTGCTTTGACACCAGTTAAATGTAACAACGAATATAGCAGCATGGAGGCATGACCGTTCGAGAGCACGAAGCGATCGCGATTTGCCCAAATGGGATCTTCGGGGTCGAACCGTAAAAATCGCTGCCATAAACAGTAGGCGACAGGAGCCATTGCCATTGGTGTACCTGGATGCCCAGAGTTTGCCTGCTGCACCGCATCCATTGATAGGGTACGAATCGTGTTAATGCACAGCTCATCGAGTTGAGTTTGATTTGCAATTTGAGTTTGAGCAATCACTGCTTTTTCTCCTTAGGGTAGTAAGCTAAATTCATAGAAAGGATTACCGATGTAAACTATTTACTTCGTAAATGTAGATTTATAAATCATATTGAGTTTTTTGAAGCTGAAAAAATCTACTTAAGTAATTCCAGAACACCTTCTGAAATTAACTGCACCGCGATTGCTAAAATCAAAAATCCCAGAATGCGATTGAATGCGCCCATACCTGTTGCTCCAAACTTCTCAATTAGTGGCTCTCCTAAAACCAGAAACAAATAAACTAACAGTCCTAATAGTAAAATTCCTGTAATGCAGCCCAGTTGTTCAATCCAGTGATGCGTTTGAGTTGAGAGTCCGATCACAACTCCAATAGCACCCGGACCGCTAATCATCGGAATTGCCATCGGTGTAAAGGAAACGTCTTCCTTGTCTATGGCTTCTTGATGTTCTTGCTTGGTTAATCGTGGGTGAGCAGTTACCATTTCCCATGCGGTATGAGCAACAATCAGACCGCCTGCAATTCGCAAAACTCCCAATGAAATGCCCAAAAAGCTGAGAATGAATTTACCTACCAGGAACGATATAATTAGCACTGCTGTGACATTCAAAGCTGTTTTACGAGCTTGGATGAGTCGAAACTTGGGAGAGTCTTCTGCTGTTAAGCTGTAGAAAAAAGCTACAGCACCGATAGGATTCGCGATAGGAAAAAGTGCCCCGAAAGCCTTTACGGTAAACATTAGAAGTGTGTGTTCTGTGATTAAATTAACCATAAGGTATTTTCTTTGCATCATGCCTTCTGTGTGATTGTCTGTGCGATAGCGTTCGCGTAAGCGTGTCCCCTTGGGACTCAGCGCTGCTGGTTTCAGCAGATCGCAATGTGTTGCTAGAAGGTTGTACGAATATCGGTGGTGGGCACGGAACCAGAATTAGAGTGATATAAGACACTGCTGAAGATAGCTACCAGATGTAAAGCAACATAAACAAAATAATCCAAATAACATCAACGAAGTGCCAGAATAGGGAGACTGCACTCACGCCCTGATGACCCGCATTGTAATTACCGGGAACCAGGGAGCGTCCATACATATACAGCAGCAACACCACGCCAGTAAAAACGTGCATTCCATGAAAGCCAGTCAGCAGATAGAAGGTTGCACCTGCCAGCCCTGCATCCAGTCCAAAGGGCATATTACGCCATTCAATCACCTGCCCAATCAGAAAAATCACACCCAATGCAGCAGTCAGTAACCACAGACGACGAAATTTAACCAGCTTGTGGCGAGCGATCGCTCGCTCTGCAAAATAGAGCACGATACTACTGGACACCAAAATAACGGTGTTAATTGCCGCTCTGGGAATATCTAACCCAGAAACTCCAGGTGGAAACCAAGTTGAATTTTTCCAACGAAGCAGCGCATAGGTGACAAAAAAGCTGACAAATATGATGCTCTCCGATAGGAGGAATATGGGAAACCCAAAGGCAAGATTATCCCGCTTAGGCGTTGAATTAAGGTTTTTTGAAAGCGAATTTCCTGAATCGAGCGGGCTTTCCATCACTGCCTCCTGAAAGGAAACGATAACGACACTTAGATAGACGACGGATCGGTAGTTAATCGGTGAGATTCTCCGTAACTATAAGGTTCTAAAGTCACGGTTGGAATTTCTTCAAAGTTTTCGAGTGGCGGCGGTGAGGAGGTTGTCCACTCTAGTCCAGTGGCATTCCAAGGATTATTAGGTGCTTTGCGTCCCCGTAACCAGGAGCTCACCATATTGGCAATAAAAGGTAAGGTGGACATGCCCAATAGAAAGGCTCCTAAACTAGCAACTATATTCCATCCGGTGTACTGCGGGTCGTAGGAGGCGATGCGGCGCACCATTCCCTGTAAGCCGAGCGGGTGCATCGGAAAGAAGTTGAGGTTCGCGCCGATAAAAGTGAGCCAGAAGTGCAGTTTGCCCCACCCCTCGGAGTACATACGTCCAGTTATTTTGGGAAACCAGTAGTAGATTCCCGCATATATTGCCATACTAACGGTATTAAATACTACATAATGAAAGTGCCCAACGACAAAATGAGTATTGTTAACATGAATATCAAAGGGTACAGCAGCCAGCATCACTCCGGTAATGCCCGCAAACAGAAACATGGCGACACCGCCCAAAGCAAACAGCATCGGGGTTTTGAAATGCAGTTTGCCCCGCCAAACGGTCGCAGTCCAGGCAAACACTTTGATTCCTGTCGGCACTGCCACCAACATTGATGTTGCCATGAACAACATTCGCATCCAGTTGGGGGTGGCGCTAGCAAACATATGATGCGCCCAAACAAGGGTGCTGATCCCAGAAATGAGCAGGGAGGAAACGGCAACGGTTTTATAGCCAAACAAGGGTTTGCGAGCAAAGGCAGGAATAACTTCTGAGAATACTCCAAAGGCAGGCAACGCCATGACATACACAGCCGGATGAGAGTAAAACCAGAACAAGTGCTGGTAGATCATCGGATCACCCTGCTTAAAGGGACTGAAAAAGTCGGTACCCAAAGAAAGATCGAACAGCAGCAGAATAGCTGCACCCGTGAGGGCAGGTAGGCAAAACAATTGCAGCAGTTGAGCACTGAGAGTTGTCCAGACATAAACTGGCATCCGAAAAAAGGTCATTCCTGGTGCCCGCATTCGCACAATGGTGGTGACTAAGTTCACACCGCCCATAATGGATGAGACTCCAGAGATTGTCACTGCCAGTAACCAGATAAATTCTCCGTTGATCAAGTGTCCTGACGGGTTCTGAATGCTCACCGGAGGATAAGACCACCAGCCTGCCTGAGCCGTGCCACTGGGCAAGAAAAAGCTGAACAACAGCAAGATCCCCACAACTGGAATCAGCCAAAAGGCGATCGCATTCAGCACCGGAAACGCCGTCTCTCGCGCCCCAATCATCAGTGGCACCAGATAGTTCGCTAATCCCACATTTGCTGGAAAGATCCACAGAAAGATCATGATCGTGCCGTGCATTGTGAACAGACCATTGTAAAGGGAGCGATTAACGACATCTAATTGTGGGGTGAGCAGTTCGGCACGAATAATCATGGCGAATAAGCCGCCAAACAGGAAGAAGATAAATGCTGTAACTAAATACTGAACACCAATTACCTTATGGTCGGTGCTGAAGCTGAAGTAGCGCTTCCAATCAGTTTGTTCAGGCTCACTAGCACTTTTAATGGAGATATTTGTCATTTAAGTAGTCGTGCAAAATTAAATTTATTGGTGGAGAGAGGGAACTCTTAACAGAGAAACAAGATGTGTAATTAATTTTGTAATGGTACTTATTTATTCACAACGGGAGGTTGAGCAGGTGGAACGGTGTGCCAATTGCTCCTTAACGGTGTTTTGGGAGGTTGACTATGCTCAGATTTTGCGGGATTGATGGCTGGAACAGAGGGACGGGTAGCGGCTTGAGCTAACCACTGGTTGTAACGTTCAGGAGAATCGACAAACACATTGGCTTCCATCAGCGCGAAATAAGTGCCGCTAAACTGAGAGTCGTGCAGTTGATATTGACCAATTCGATTTGGAGTAAATTTGAACGCGATCGTCTGATTCGGTACAATGTCCTGCTTAATGCGAAAGTTGGGCACATAGAAGCCATGCACCACATCTTCAGACTTCAACATTAGGTGAACAGGGCGGTTGACACGAATATGTAATTCTGTGCTGGTGACATTTTGGCTAGGATAGTGGAACGACCAAGACCACTGTTTGGCGATCACCTCAATTTGTTCAGTAGGCTGCATATTGCTACTACCTGTTTCAGCATAGGCGGGGGATTCCAACAGATGTAAATGAACCAGTGGCAAGGAACCGAGAATGTTCATGCGCTGGTAAATGTTATAGCTATAGCCCGCAATCCAGATCACCAACAGAATTGGAATCACCGTCCAGGTAATCTCTAGCTTCAAATTGCCGCGAATGGCAGGTGCATCGCTCGTGTCGCTGGCTCGATAAAATAGAATTGAATAAACTAGCACTCCCATCACACTTAGAAAGACGATGGTTCCGAGTGTCACTAGGAAGCTAAACAAGTGACCTACGGGTTCAGCCTCTGCTGCTGCCGCGATCGGGAGCCAATGATACGCTTGCTGTCCCATTGCATGACTGGTAAGAATGATCACGCCAACAAAAATAGCTAATAGCGTAATGTTAAAGGTTCGCATAATAAAACTAGGGTTGCTGGAGGACTTGATTAGGGTTTTCGCCTTGCCGAATCAGATAAGCAGCCGTATTATGCACGCCAAACTCGGCTCCCAATTGCGCTCCCAATGTGCCATGAACGAACATATATCCCAACATCAAAACGCCTGCTAACAGATAACTCAACTGAACCTGCTGAACATTGTTTTTGCGCCAGCGAAAACGCTGATATCCTCGCCAAATGGTCATTGCCACAATCATGGTTAGCAATAACACTCCGCCTACACCATGCAACAGCATGGTTGTACCTGCACCCAATCCCCAGGCACTTTTCATCTCTGCGGGAGGATCGGCTAGCAGGATCTCGAAAAAGCCTGCTGTCACGGTGAAAAAGGTGATAACGGATGCCGCTACAGCGTTGTACCATGCCACGTCAAAAAAGTTAGACCGACTGACAGGCATTGAGAAGAACTTCAGAATTGGTCGTTCTAGCGGAAATAACGTGCCTGCGATATCAAACGCGATCGCAATAATAAATAAACCTAAAGTCAGATGTACAAAATTCGGATGCAGCGGAAATCGATAGGGTAATCCATTTGCCCCCAATTCAATTCCCAATTGCTTTAATTGATCAATTAATTGTGGGTTCATTTTAGAAGTCCTTGTTTCATTGCTTCCACCACAGGCACCGTATGGAGTCCATACACCCAATCCACTAAATTACCCAAATAAATTTGTAAACAGACCAGACACATCAAAAACGTGGCTGCACCCAGGTAAACCACAGGCACCTTCAACGGATCACGAACTCGGATGATACCGCGCCAGGCCGTGATAGCAACCAAAATGCCTGAAATTGACCAACCGTTTATGGTGTGCCAATTTAATGCGGGCTGGGCAGCTGGATAAGGTTGTGCTAATGCAGCTTCAATTTGACCAAAAATCACGGCAACAAAGATGGCAACCGATGCAAGAACCAGGTTCCACCAGCTCACTTCAAACATCCGGTGGTTGCGGCTAAGATATCCGGTTATGTCACAAAAATAGGCAAAAAATACCATCGCAATCACAAAGTGGACGACGACCGGATGCATGGTGTCTGGGTAGGGGAGATTTTGGTTATTCAACGGTGGCAGAAGCATCACGTTCTCCTATCTATTGAACTATGAGAGCAATTGAGTCAAGGTAGGGTTGTACCTTAGGGACTTACCGGAAAATAAAGTAGCAGTCATTCTAGAGGATAAGTAATTATGGAAAATAAATTATTTACCTAGGAGGGGGAACTCTTAACAGCAATGCAATTCAAAAGTTTCAGCAGTTTTGAGAAATTTATAAATATTTATGCGTAGGTACTTAGGAGACGAAAAAACTCAAACTAGGAGCTAATCTCTATAATTGGAATCTCAAGAATGATACTAATCGAAACCGTTAAATCTACTTTCAAAGATGCCAGATATGAAACTCACTGGTTACCGCAAACGAGACTTCATGGCCAAGGTGATTGCTAGGGCAGAGTACGGGGCTATTCAGAATGCAGCGTTAGCATCCAAACGCCATCGAAAAACAGATTGATTCCCACCCAAGTCCCAATCAGCCAGAATGCACTAAACGGAAAGCTAGACCAGATGAAAATCCCTAAAATAATTCCTGCGATGCCGCTGACGAGCATCCATCCCCAATTTGGTGAAATCCGGCGCAGTTGAAACGCAAGTGAGACTTGAATGATGCCTTGCACAAAAATTGTAACACCCAAGACTAACGTGAAGGCAAGCGCTCCCTGGAGCGGATCGGTTAAGACAAAAATCCCGGCTAGAAGATACAAAAGTCCTAAAATGAGCTTCCATGCAACTTGACCTGCCCCTTTAGATTGAAAGGCATAAACGATTTGAGCAATTCCAGCAAAAATAAAAACCCAGCCAAACACTAAGGTCGAAGTAATCGTGGCAAAAAAGGGAAATATGATCGCAATTATCCCCAAAATAATCATGAAGATTGCAATCGTCGTTAACCATCTAGAATTAATCGTTTGTTCTCTCGTCTCAGATTCAGTAGCTCTCATGTTGATCTCCCTGATTGAATTAATGTAATAAAATATATGATCAAAGTGCAGGTCTTGCTGCACGGATAGCTTCTTTCCATAAACGCATCAGCATCAATACCCCTACTAATATGACAATCCAGTAGCCGATCGGTAATAAATTGATAATTGGAATGTCTAACACAAGCCCTATTGGCATTCCATCCCATAGCCCATGTAAAAGAGAGACTATGAGATAAGTTAAGAACACTGGAAAGGTAATTCTGAATCGTTCCGGTCTGCTTTCACGAAATAGCACTGCTGAGAGGGTTGCTGTCCAGACCCCATGTCCAAATGGAGACAGCAAGCTACGCAGTCCTGTGACTCCAACCGTTACTAATAGTGGAAACGTTTCTGGTGCATTGGGTCTTAACCCTTGCGCAAATGCCATTAGAAATACAGTAAATGCATATCCAGTGCTCTCTAGAGCAGCAAATCCCATTCCAACTGCTGCTCCCAGAAGTAATCCGTCGAGTTCCGAATTGTGTCGCATTCGGCGCGCCACAAACATGACTGCTATTAGCTTGACCAGTTCTTCAATCAGCCCGACTTGAAGTGCGGTAAAAAAGTCGAACTTGGGACCGCTGATCAACAATTTCTCCAGAAATCCAGCTTCAAAGACAGCGATGACACCACCGAGAAAGAAGCTCAAGCCTAAACTTGGTAAGGTGATGTTGCTGAGTTGCTGACGCTCGTACAGGAAGGTGACAAAAGTGACAGGCACCAAAAAATTGCCTAACAGAATCAGGGTTGGAAACAGGTTGGGGTTGGCTGTCAGAACAACGAGAATAAAACTAATGAGGTAAAGTAAGAAACCACCCAAAAATACACGCAACCAGATGCGCTTTGGACGTGCGGGTACAGAAGTCTCTTGTCGCATGGTTTGACATTCTATTGATGAGAATTAAGTTTGCCGCAGACCATCAGAAAATAATATCCAGGGGAGATTGGGTTATTCAGTGGCGGTAGTAGTATCACGGTCTCCTGACTATAGAATATAGAACTACGGGGTCGATTGTCTAGGTAAATTCGGTTGTGGTTGTCTGAGTCGTTCCGAAGGTGGCGTTCGTAAGCCGAAGTAAGCAACAATCAGAAAAGCGATCGGCGCAAGGATGGCTAAGGCTTTGACCAGCGATCGCTCTCGTTGCTCAGCAGGAGACAGAGGAGGCTGTTTGGCGACGGCTTCAGAAACCAGCTTGGGTCGGTGGTAACGATGGAAGATTTCTTCCTTAAGCCATTCGGTTGTTACCTTAAAATCATGTAGTGGCGTGGGCAGCATTTCCAAATAGGTTGCATTGCGAATCAGGTCGCCGGGTTTGCCAGTCACCTGCACTTTGTCGAATAAATTCGCTACTCCATTGTTCAAGCCCAACTTCATCAGGGTGCCGCGAAGATTCACATGAGCTGGGCTAGGGGATGCCCCTCTAACAAGTGCAATCAAATTATGAGCAATGTTTGCACCTTGTTGATAAGCCACCTGGGCGAGAGCCGGTAGTGGCTGCGACTGCACATCTGCACAATCGCCGGCTGCAAACACCTCTGGAAAATCCAGCAGTTGTAGAGTGGGGCTGACGAGCGGTAGACCATGCTTATCTAAATGGTCGGCACGAATCTGGGACTTGAGACTTTGGATGAGTGGGTTCACAGCAGTACCTGCTGTCCAAATCGTGGTTTGCGTCAGCAGTTTTTTTCTCTCTGCGCTGTCAACAGGTTGATACTCCAAGTAGTTTGCATCAACGGACTTCACACCTACACCTAATATCAATTCAACCGGTACGGTTCGAGTTCTGAAAGCGTGGAGAGCATTCTCCTTCAAACCCGCATTGACATCTCCTGCGAGAATCGTTTTGCCGTGATTGATCAAAATAATGCGAATCTCATGAATATTGCCGCCCAGTTGGGCATACCAGTAGGGCAGCAAATCTGCTAACGTTGCTGCCATTTCTACCCCGGTTGGACCTGCCCCAACTACAACAAATGTCAGGAGCGCTCGTCGTTGCGCTTCATCATTCGTCTGACTGGCACGCTGCAAACAATCTCGTAACTGGCGTTCCAGAGCGATCGCATTCTCTCGCGTCCGGAATGCAAATGCGTTCTCTTGCGCTCCTTCCGTTCCCAGATAACCCTGAATACTGCCGACTGTTAATACAAGGTAGCTGTAGGTGTAGTCTGAGCCAGAGGCTAAATGAACGTGTTTTTCTTGTAGGTTGATCGCTGCTACTTTGTCCTGCACAAAGGTGATATCACTGCCTTGCAGCAATTCTTTATAAGTCGGACAAACTGTGTCTTCTGGCAATTCACCCGTCAGTAGCTCATACAACATGGGCTTAAAAACAAACCGTTCCTGCGGATCAATCAGGGTGATTGAACGAAGATCATGCTGATGACGCAGATGTAAAGCCGTGAAAAGACCCGTAAAACCAGCTCCGACAATAATCGTACGGTGAGTCGAGGAATTCATTTTAGGAAAGGAAAGGTAGACAACAGTGGGCAATCTAAGGAATGACTTAGCAATGTAGCCCTTTTCGTTCAATCAAAAAATCTGTATATTTCTGGTTCTGAGGAATTTCTCAAAGTGTAGATAAAAACAGGTTTTTAATAAGAACTCCTTTACCATATAACAGTGGCATATTTCTGACCATGCAAGTTTGTACAGTTAAGCAGAAATTTATGCTGTTTTGATGATGTTGAAAAAACCTGATCAAATCCAAATTCAGATTTTTATTGATCGCGGGCAAAACCTCATCCCCTTGTAAATGGAGCAGTTGGCTATCCGTAGCTTAATTCAACAGATTAATGATTCCAGAAATCCTGTTGAGTGCGCTGTAAGTAATGGGAAGACAATCAATTACGATTCCAATAGATAGCAGTATCATATAAACAATGGAGTATTTAAACAGCGATCGCGCCAACTCCAAATTTGAGGGAGACTGCATTAACAACCAGGCTTTATGAACAAAAATGCCACCAAGAACGAGCGCAATAAGTGGATACAGCAAATTCATTACATCAAGCGGATAACCAAGCAGTAAAGTTACTGGAATGAGGATTAAAGTGTAGGCAAAAATTTGTCGAGCCGTGGTCTCATTCCCGGCAACCACAGGCAACATAGGAACATTAACTTTGGCATAGTCATCTTGAATCATCATTGCCAATGCCCAGAAATGAGGAGGTGTCCATAGAAACACGATCACAAACAAGCACCACGCTGCCCAACTCAAATCGCCTGTTACTGCTGCCCACCCGACTAGAGGCGGAATTGCCCCTGCGACTCCTCCAATGACGATGTTTTGGGAGTGATGCCGTTTCAACCAATGGGTGTAGACCAGCACATAAACGAGAATCCCTATCATTGCTAAACTAGCACTCAACAAGTTAGCGAACACAGCTAGCAGCGTAAACGAAATCACTATGAGCGCGATCGCAAACAGTAATGCATCATGAGGTTCTATTCGACCAGACGGAAGTGGACGATGACGGGTTCGTTCCATCGCAAAATCAATATCGCGGTCGTAAAGACAGTTTATTGTATTTGCTGCTCCTGCGGCACAAGCGCCACTGACTAATGTGATCAACACAAGCCAGGGATCAACGTGCCCTTTTGCTGCCATTCCCATACTGGCAACCATCGTAATCAGTAACAGTAAGATGATGCGAGGCTTTGTGAGCTGAACATAACTTTGAATAACTTCCCAAGTAGTTTGATGGTAAGGAGTCGTGGAATTAAAAGTAAGGGTTGAAGTAAATACTCTGTTGAGCTTCATGAGAGTTCCTTTAAAGAGACGTTTGCAGTCGATTCCGTTGTTTACAGCAACAACTACTTGGTGCAAGACATGATTGTGTGGCTGCTGCCCTGGCTAAACAACAACTGTTTGATTGACTTCATGACCTGCATTTTGCAGAATCTGTTGCGCTTGATTAATTTCCTCATCTGTACCTGACACAATGACCATAAACTTGCCTGCTTTGATTTGTGTCTCATACTTTAGGGCTTTTTCCTTTGGAATTCCCAATCCTACAAGAGCACCCACCAGTCCTCCTGCAACGGCAGCTCCCACACCACCCAAAACCATACCTTCGAGCCAACCTGCCAACACTCCAGCAACATGCCCAGCAACAATCACAGGACCCACTCCCGGAATAAAGAGCAAGCCGACACCTGTGAGAATGCCGAAGAGTCCACCAAAAAAGGTGCCCCAGTAGCCTGCTTCTCCAGCTCCAGCTTTAGCCGTATCTTTCCAGGTCAAAAATCCACGGATATGCTCAGTGGTTTGATAGTCTTTACCAATAATCGAAATCTTTTGCATGTCGAAGCCTGCTCTTTGCAGTTCTAACACGGCAGCTTCTGCCTCAACGTGGGATGGAAAAATATTCACAGCTTCATGCTTGACTGACATGGCTTTATCTCCTTAAAAATTACAAATCGTCCTATTTAGCGGACAAGACTAGATCGAAGCGCCTAAATCGCTGCCTGAGTGTGTTGGCGAAGGCATCGCTCACATGAGTTTCTTTAAAATATTACGAACATGAGTTCTCACCGTACCCTTAGCGATTTTGAGCTTCTGGGCGATCGCACTATTATTATGTCCATCAACAATCAATTGCAATACCTCTAACTCTCGATCAGTCAAAGGCTCAATTGTAATGACTTGTATATATTTTCCTTTGACTGTCTGAATCGCGATCGTCTTCGCATGATTGACACCGTCAGCTTGAAAAAGATAAGCTTGTTGAAGCAACTCAGCAACCTCTTGTGCAACAGCAGTGAGTGCATAATTAATAGAGGAATTGTCAAAAAAATCAGTTTGAGTTGGAACCTTTAGGTACTCAAAATCATCTTTGACCAGTAATGAAATGGATGTCATAAAACTATCCTCAGTAAGGCAAACTTAAATTTTGCAACTCAATTGCTATCACTGTTTGTATAAACTCAATATATGCAATTGTTTTTAATTTGTCGTCCACTTTGAGTTGAAACTTTTGTTCAATAAAGTGATTGATCAATCAGTCCATCTCAAAATCGAAGTTTGGCTCCAACTAAAGTTGGAATCCAAATTCAAACTTTAGTACATAGGACTTATGCAAAAACTCTTTTAAACCCTCTTAACTATGCGCTAAGGCGCACGCTACGCGTTCGGCAAAGCCGTGCCGCAGGCATACGTGATCTTTGCGTCCTTTGCGGTTTATTTTTTCATAATTTTGCGTAAGTCCTGGTACAATTGCTTACAAACTGACAATCCCTCGTTTCACTGCAACAATCACCGCTTGAGTGCGGTCGTTGACTTCTAATTTCAGTAGACCGAAAAGTTTTACCAGCACAAAAAAATAGTAGCCTGTTATACCGTTTTTGGAGAAAAGTGCAAAAGCTGATTGCTATTGAGTATCTTTCTTCTCTAAGCCATTTAAAATACACAACGCATCATAAGCATCAAGCAATACTGCAAAGCTTATTAAATTTTACTGTTGAACAAGGGTATATAAAATCTAACCCAATTCGCGGACTGAAACAACGCTCACCAGCGCGAGAAAAATGCTCGCGCTGGTGAGCTATTCTACAACTAGGTGGCGCATGTGAATTCAACGGAAAACTGTATCACAGGTTACTATTTATTGACGCTTGCCAAAGTTTTCGCTCTACCAAAAACGCGCACAGTGCCCCTAGCTTCTAGCTATGGGGGTGTAGTGCGCCGGGGAACGCCAGGTGCTTTATCCCGGGGAACCCGTCCACACAAAGTTGTCTCACCAAATCTGTGATGGCGCAGGAATGGTGTTTGTCGAGGATTTGAATCTAGTCGGGTTATCTAGAGGAATGCTGGGAAAACATTGCCTGGATGCCGGGTTTGGTCAATTCTTCAACATTCTCGAACAGATTTGTTTTAAGCGTGATGTCTATTTTCAAAAAGTAGATAGCCGTAAGACAAGTCAGGTTTGCCCTAATTGTGGAACCGAGACAGGAAAAAAAGAACTGTCAGAACGTAACGCCACTTGCTTCAACGGGGCGGCAGCTTTTCGGGGGAAGCTTCCCCCGAAAACGTGCCTTGGGAACCCCAACGCCCTTCGGGTAAGCGCAAAGCGCACGCTACGCGAACGCAGTCGCCTAGGTCGGGAGACCCCTTCGGGTTCGCCAGATGCCTGGCTGTCGGGAGACCCTCCCGCAGCACTGGTCTCACCTCCTGCAGCGCTGGTCTCACCAGATACCTCTGTCGGGAAACACTCATCAAGTACTGGCTCCCTCCGGGAACGCCCGTCGCCTACGGCGGGAAACCCGCCTGCAGCGCTGGATTCACCGCAAGGCACAACTCTTGGCAGCGCTGGATTCACCGCAACGCAGTGGCTCCTCATCTTTGCTCGAATTGCGGCTATACGACTGATAGAGATGTCGCAGCCGCTCAAGTGGTCGCGATACGTGGACTTGCAGCCGTGGGGCACACGGTCAAGATGCGCGGCTTCGGGTAAATTCATTGGAATCTCCGTGAAGCAAGAATCCCCTGCCTTCTAGGCGTGGGGAGTGTCAATGAAAGTATTTCACGAACGAGTAAGCTTTTCCTACCTAAAAAATTTTGTACAACTTCTGCATCATCCGCACCATTGAGCTTTGTTGCATCTACAAGGCACAGCGATCGCCTACGACGGAAGGCTAGGCGATCGCTTGACTCATCCCCTTACTACTCAATATAAACGCTATAACCACTATTCTGTAAAGCTTAGAGTTTTTCTTAGTGCCATTCGTACCATACGGCTTGTTGGGGTGTGCCAATCTGAATGCCATGCTCTTCAAAAGCAACGCGGACGCGCAGGCGAAATTCGCGACCAACAACCCACTGTTGCAGTGGTTGGGTTTTAATCCACACTCGAATCATCATCCCAGTGTGAGCGAGGTTATCGACTCCTAAAACCTCTGGCAGTCCCACTAGGCGATCACGCCACTGGGGTTCGCCGTACATCTGTTGGGCAATCTCTTGAAGTAGTGCCAATGCCATCTTGATGTCTGTTTCGTAAGCCACCTCAATCGTAAAATCTACCCGCGACCAAATTCGGGTCAAATTTTCTACCTGAGCGATCGCGCTATTGGGAATAGTAATCAAACGCCCTTCATCATTTCGCAGTTGAGTTACCCGCAAATTCATATTTTCGACAAAACCCCCTGTTTTGCCACCAGATGTATTGACAATTGCCACCACATCCCCAATCCCATATTGGTCTTCCCATAAAATCAGACAGCCATTGACCAAATCCTTGACTAAGTTCTGGAAGCCCAAAGAAAGTGCAAAAGCGACAATCGCACCGCCAGCTAGTACCGAACCAATTGAGACTCCCAGACTTTGCAACACCCAACCAATGGCGATCGCCCAAACAACAAAAGTTTTCAGTCCTTTGATCGCGCTAATAGTTGTGGAGATGCGTAAAGATTTGCGCTGCGCGTCGGCAATCGTAAAAAATTGAAAATTGAAGAAATGATAGTCTTGCCAATTTTTGGCAAAGCGATCGAGCAATTCATTACTCATCCGATTTGCCAATCCTACAAGCAACCAGAGCAACAATAACTGCAAGGGTGCAGATAATAGTTGCAAGGCTAGCTGTTTTGTCAGGGGAAATAAACTTAAAATTGCGGTAATTCCACCGCTCCACACGATAAATTGACCCCAGATCAGCAGCCATCTCAAGAAAGCAACCAAATTGCGCTGTCGCTCCAAAGTAAATTGTCTTTGCAGCAAGTGGCGGAACTCCAACAAATATCGAGCATGAGGGACATTGCCTGTAGCCGTATCTGCTGCGGCTTTTGACTGGGCCACGACCGCAGCTTGTCTTGTTGCCAGAACGCGCTCGCGCACCATCAGCAGTTTATACAACATCCAAAGTAGCAAACTAGCTCCAATCGTGGCTGTAGCTCTGATAAATGCATTCTGAACTTGTTGCTTTATCGCTCTAGGTAAACGCTCGTTCAGTTGCTCTAATAACTGTTGGTAAATTCCCGACTGCAACTGTTGCGCTAGTTGCTCTACACTCAGCCCATAGTAATCGGCATCTAACTGGGTGACAGTTAATAGTTGCAGGGGTACAGAATGATAAGCATCTTTAGCTAGAAGGATAGTATCGCCATCAAGCTGAGATACAAACACTTGCAATGTTTTGGGATCGAAGTTCGTGTAGAAACCTTTTTGGCGATCGCCTTGCAGTGTTGAACCAATCGGGATTGCAAAATTCTGAATTGGAGCGAAGGCAATAACGCGGTTGAGGTTAGCCTCAATCTCTTCGACTCTGGCTTCAACCGGAATCTGCTTGCCAGGATTGCTTCGGTTCCAGACAGTCGGGGCAACGACTTGAAATAAATTTTCCCCATCTAACTTCACTGTCGCTATTTCAATTGCGCCTAGCCGTTGGACTCCTAAAGGCGGTTGGTTAGCACTTTGCACTACAGGATTTGCCGGAGAAACCTGCGCCCAAACTTGGGATGTCCAGCCCAGCGCCAGAGTCAAGCTGAATAGAAAGGCGATCGCCAACCTCACACTTGGGCGATCAAAATGCCGCCAGCCAGAGAACATCATAAGTGACCGCTCTTGACAACACAACCAGATAGTTTGTTCGCGGTTGAGCGAGCGCAAATTATCCTGTTGTTAAAAAACGTGAATGAGAATCGCTAAAAGTGGCATCGTCGATCGCAGAAGTGTAAAAGTAAACATTTTTGTCCTGCCCCTTTTTTCCTTATTGACCTTAAAACCTATTATCGTGGCTTTCGATATGTCCGTGAAATATTAAAAATGCTTACAGAAAAGCCTGAGCCTATTTTATTAGCCCAAATTTTTGCCAAGCTTAGTTATTCAGGACCTATTCATCCCGGTTCTACAGGTTTTGAACCCTCGTAAATTGGCAAAGGTATTGTCATTGTGATTTTTATATTACAGCTATTTTCAGCTATTTGAACCACAGATTTTTGTAGAAGTACGGCATGCTGTGCCTCTACCCGTGGTTTATTTCCTTGAAAAGCGCTGTAAGCGAGCGCTCACTTACCAACTACTTTCGACCACACCCCTAATGAATCTTTTTAGCAAGTTCGTTGGTCATTCGCTGCAATGCTGGTGACATATCATCTGAACCAATATGCACATCCAAGATACAAAAGCTTTCAGGGTGGGATCGGCTTTCTAAGAGTGCAGCTTCTAACTCACTTTCTGTGTGAACGTCAAATCTACGACCTGCACCTACTACCTCTGAAATTCGACTATATTGCCACAGCCGAATATTATTGAATTTGCCATCGAGCAACGGACGCTCTGTTGCGTATCCACCGTTGTTGAGAACAATCACAATTGGATTAAGCCCATATCGAGCGATTGTAGATAACTCCACCCCAGTCATTTGGAATGCACCATCACCTACTAACACGAGTGGGCGGATGTGAGGATTGGCAAATTGAACACCTATAGCTCCGGGAACAGCAAAACCTAAAGAGGCATAGTAGGCAGGGGATAGAAATCGAGTTTTACCATGAACAAATAAATCTAATCCTCCAAACAGCGAATCTCCGATGTCTGCGATGACTATCATATCCTTGTTAATAAAGATATTCAATTGCTCAAACAACCGTTTGATCGTGATTAGCTGATCGGGAATGGGAGAAAAAGAAGTCGCCGGTTTAGAACTATTGGAGAAACTGAGTTCTCGGAAGCGAATGTCAGTTTGAAGTAATCCTTGAACAAAATCTTGTAAACGAATCCCTTGATATTCGTGGCATTGAATAGACGTTTTTTCACTCATGACATAGATGGCACAGTTTGGATCTAAGTGAGCCGTAAACATCCCAAGATTCAAATCCATGAGAAAAACACCCAGCATAATCACGCAATCGCTAGACTCGACATACTGACGAGCAAACTCACTTCCCAAAGCACCAGCGTAGAGTCCAAGGTAGTTGGTGTGTAGTTCATTAATCACCGATTTGCCTAAAATGGTATCTGCTACTGGGATATTCGTTGTTTCAGTCAACTGTAACAGTGCTTGCTGCAATCCAAATCGATGAATTTCCACATCGGCTAGAATCACAGGTTGATGGGCTGCATTAATTAGCTTGACAGTTTCCTCAAGAGCTGCTGCTAAGGAAGTTGGATCGCTGACATCTGTTTGAGGAATCCACTGATAATCACGATTACCAGGTTGATTGAGCATATCGCGAGGAATTTCGATGTAAACTGGGCGCTTGTAACGTAATGCAGTAGCAAGCACGCGATCAATTTCCTCAAATGCCTTGTTGGGATCATCGAGTACCGTAGATGCAATGGTAAGTTCTTGAAAGATTTTGTACTGAGTATTAAAATCTTTCACTTTATGATGTAGCAATGGATGTTGAATACGTTCATTTATCCCTGGTGCGCCGCTAATTATGACCACGGGAGACTTTTCAGCATAGGCTTGAGCGGTGGTATTTATTACCTTAAAACCACCAACACAATAGGTAATACACACTGCACCTAATCCGCGTAGACGGGCATAAGCATCTGCTGCAAACCCCGCACCTTGTTCATCGCAGGTATTGATGAATTGAATGGGACTATTTTCTAACAACTTGTCAAAGCCTAGAACATAATCACCGGGTACACCAAAGATATGGTGAACGCCGTGTTCGTAAAGCCTTTTGATTAAATAAGTTCCAATGGAATCTGCCATTAGCATATTGCTATTCCTCTTGATTTGTGAGTGTTAGAATATTGCTCTCCCTGTAGTTTGGCGTTAAAGCGGTCGCTTCTATTTCGATAAATTAAGCTTAAGAGCGATTTTTGCGTAAGTCCTACCTTACCCCTCTTCTGTCACTTACATGAGTGAGCTACTAGTAAATAAGTTAAATCATCCAGAAGCATAACAGGGTTTAAATTTGTTCATTGCACTAATTAATTGATTGAATCCCAGCAATAACAGCGCTGCCGCGACTTGGCTCCCCGCCATCTCTGGTTCTGCTGTAGTCACCACTCCTTATAAACTGCAATTAGAGCCTGATCCAGTCCATCCCAACTTGAATCAGTAACCAACTATTAAGTCCAACCAGTAAGACGGCAACTGCCCACGCCATGATTTTGAGCCATCGAGGATTGACAAACTCACCCATCAAGCGGCGATCGCTCGTAAATATCACTAACGGAATCACGGCAAATGGAAGCTGTAAACTCAAGATGACTTGGCTGAATACTAATAAGTTACTTGTGCTGTGCTCTCCGAACATCGCGACCGCAATCAAGGCAGGAATAACTGCAATCAGTCGAGTGGCTAAGCGACGCAACCACGCGGGTAACTTTATCCGCAAAAAACCTTCCATCACAATCTGCCCTGCCAAGGTTGCAGTCAGCGTCGAACTTTGCCCAGAAGCTAGGAGCGCAACTCCAAAAATTGCACTTGCACCGCTCACACCCAGCAATGGAGAGAGCAACTGATAAGCATCTTGAATTTCTGCAACGCCTTGATTTCCAGAAAAATGAAAGGTTGCAGCAGCGACAATGAGAATCGCTGAATTAATCAACAGTGCAAACGATAATGCAACTGTAGAATCAATTGTACCGAACTTGATTGCTTCGCGTCGTTTGTTAGTGGTCGGTTGCCAGTTTCGAGTTTGCACGATCGAGGAGTGCAAATATAAGTTATGCGGCATGACCGTTGCCCCTAGAATCCCGATCGCCAGGTAAAGCATCTCAGGATTGTGCACAATTTCCGAGTTAGGGAGATAGCCCTGCAAAACGCTGCCAATTGCTGGGCGAGAAAATAAAAGTTCTGTAGCGAAACAAACTCCAATGGTTGCCACAAGTACGATGACGAGTGCCTCAGTATAGCGAAAGCCCTTACTTTGCAAAAAGATTAACCCCAGCACATCCAAAGTGGTGATCCAAACTCCTGCCATGAGCGGCAAGCCAAATAAGAGTTGGAGGGCGATCGCACTGCCGAGTAGTTCTGCCAGATCACAGGCTGCGATCGCTATTTCGCACAGAATCCACAAGATAAAACTCACGCTTGGAGAAAAGTAATCTCGACACGCTTGCGCGAGATCTTTTCCCGTTGCGACTCCCAGTCGTACACAGAGCGATTGCAGCAGAATTGCCATCAAGTTCGAGAGCAAGATTACGCTTAACAAGGTATAGCCAAATTTCGAGCCGCCTGCAATGTCAGTTGCCCAATTGCCAGGGTCCATATATCCGACCGAAACTAGGTAGCCCGGTCCCGCAAAGGCAAACATTTTGCGCCAAAAGCTTTGAACATTCGGAATCGAGATACTACGATGAACTTCAGACAAACTCGGTACAGAATGGGGCATAGATTCGGCTTTACGTTGAAGTAACATAAGCTAACGACCTTTTTATTTCTTTCCATCATGGATATGAGGTTTGTGAGCCTCTCATTTGATTGCCGCAATCAACTTAAATTCAGAGCCACGACCAGATTTTTGTCCATCACAAGCAACAAAGTAGAAAATTAGAAACCTCGTATCGCTTTTACTACGCTAAAGTCGTCGAGCGGCGAAAATCCAGAATCAGTAAGACTAGCAGCATGATGAGCGGTGGAAGTAAGGTGACTCCAATTTTGAGCGCGATCCAACTGCTAACGGTCGCTCCAGCTATAAAGCTGAGCCATAGGCTGATGAATAAGCTGATATGCTTCCTTGCTTGGGGTTCTGAACGGTCTAGCCAAGCTGCTAAGTGAGAACCTAAAGCAGCAAGCATCCCAGTGATATAGGTCAAACCCACGCTATCTTGACCAATGTGACGAACAATTGCATTTTGGAGACCCATCGCAAAGACGCTAGTCAGCGTGAGAATCAGCCATGAGTCTCCGCGTGGGTGAGAGATCGGCATGACACTGTTGCTGATCACCGCAAATGTCGTTAGTAACGCCACCTGAAGCAGTAACACAAGTCGTAAACCATGACGACGATGCATTATCCGGGAACCAACGCCCACGCCCAAAACAAACACAATGACGGGCAACACCGCCTTAGCGAATACCTCGCTTTGACCCCGACCTAAATGCAGACCAGCCGTTGTGGAATTCCCACTCATGAAGGAGACAAAAACGCCTGACAGGGTGATGTATCCCACGACATCAACATAACCCGCGATAAAGATCAAAGCCATTGCCAGACGACGCTGTGATAAGAGTAGAACTGAACTGGAGTGATTGATCATAACAACAGTGACTATTTTCGGACATCATCAAATGCCGATTACCGAGCAAAGCTCGGAGGGGGTAGGGTGTAGGGAAAGATGAATCTTGTATTCCTACCCCATAGCCCAATACAGTTCAGTTAAGGATAATAGTAGGTTGGGTTTCGCTCCGCTTTACCCAACCTACTAATTTTAAGGTTTTTGGCTCTAACTGAACCGTATTGCCCCATAGCCTTAAGAGCATTAGGGTTTAAAGCCCTACCGTTTTAGGACGCTTTTGATTGGGCGAGATCCCAAACCCCGTCCAATCGTTCTTCTCCACACCCCACACCCCGTTCATATCCACACCTTCACAAGTTAGTGCGATAAGCCGGAGGCTTGACGCTACGCGTATCGCTATTGCTCGTCCGATTCCGCGAGCGGCACCCGTAACAATCGCGACCTTACCCAGTAGTGATCGTCGGCTGCTTATGATGCGACCTGCTCTAATGACGGCACGACCGCGCGCTTTTGAGCACAGATGGCATCGACCAAAGCACGATCATGAGATGCGCGGTAACAAGTTCGTGTGGCGTGAGTTCCAGCCATTGCGTCAGCGAAACATCGTTGAAGCGATCGCTCGCGAAAATATCTAGAAACCAGCATGGTTGTTGTTCCGGTGTGTTCAACATAATGCGCCATTGACATCGGCACATAGCCAACATCACCCGCTTGGAAGTCGAACGTCCGTGAGGTACTTTCAAAAGCGAATATGGTCATTCGTGCCTCACTTTTAAGATAGTATTGCCACTCATCATCCTGGTAGATTTCGGGTTATTAGCTTATCAGTGGTGATTCGAGTGGCTCCAGAGCGCGTGGAGGTTATCATACCTGTGCGCCCTACCAATCGCATTAAGCAGGGGATGACCGCTTCTTGACAATCGTCACAGGCTTCTCAATCTTGGGTAGGTTGCTGAAGACATCAGCAGAAACACCAAATACCGCAGCCATGACATCGTTTGGTATCACGCTTAGTGAATTGACAATACCAAGGTCGTTGCGTGGCTCTGGCACACTACTGTTAAACACAATCATGACAATGAGTTCTTCGTCATCGCTGGCATTTTCAAAGTAGTGAAAAAAGCCTTGAGGAGCGAACACGACATCACCCTGACCGGCTTCGAAGGTGTAATGTTCCTGTTGAAGACCTTGCATCGCCCACTTAGCCTTCCCAGATACGACGTAGTTAAACTCCCACGCGCTCGGATGCCAATGGGGCTCTCGAACGCCACCAGGCTCAAGGTGGAAGAAATAGGTAGCACCTTTTTGACCCGCCAGAGCCGGCCAGTTGTCTTCGTTTCCACCCCGTAAGTTTCCTCCGTCAAATGTGGTTGGCGTTAAAGCTGCAAGGTGAAAGAGGTAAGGGCAAGAGGGATCAACACCATTCACAACTTTGGAATTTGTATTTGCAATTGTCATGTCTACATCTCCTTAATAGGTATAACGTTATTGAAAAAAGCACGACCCCTTTCAGATTTACCAGCTATCGGCATTCTGTCTGTCACAAAAGACCAAAACAGAGTATTAAATTGCAACCTAAACGGAAACTAACAAATCAATAGGTTTCATCCCTCTTGCCCACAAGCTTGACTTAGGAGCGACCGCCCGTTCTTGAACACCTCTAAGGTTCCCTGCTGTCGGTGATCTCCCCGCCCGCCAAGAACTTGGTACACATAGTTGTCATTTTTAAACTTATACACCTCAGCGGCTCCTGTATTCTCCCTGGTTCCATTGCCCAACCTTAAATTTCCTAGAGGCCCTGTAGCGCGGTAAAGCAGCTCACCCGAAGCATATCGTCTCCAAACATTTACAGTGTAATCACTTTGGCACTTCAGACTGAGCAATAAGCTCGCAGTCGAGTCAGCCGAGGCAGGTAAAGGGAGATGAGCTAAAACACAAGTTGTCAAACCCAACAGTACTGTAGATTGTTTCGATAGTAGTTTCATTGTCTCCTCCCGTTTTGAAACTTCTCAAATTACCTTGTCGTCAGAAGACCGTGAACAAGAATCAACAGCACAATCAACGTAACGTTGATCGCGTTGTTGCCAAAATGCAAACACTGAAAACGCAACTCGTGCAACTGGAGTCAGAATCAATAGCAAAATGCCGAGTTGGATGATACCTCGCCCCACAGTGCCAATGGCACTAAGAAAAGCCGAAACACTTGTGGTTTAATCAGTTTGCAATAGCTTACGTAATTCATGCCAGAGCTTTGTCATCAAATGTTCGCTTCGTTCGTTGCAATAGCGGTATTGCATAGCTTCAATATATGCAATTAGCTTTGACTTGTCGTCCACTGAGAGTTGAAACTTTTATATGATAGAAAGATTGATTAACCAGCCCACCTAAAATAGGAGATTGACTCGAACTTAAGTTGGAATTCAGACTCAAACTAAAGCAATGAACCGTTTGCTCGATTACCGCACCGGTGACGTTCTACGAACTGCTCACTGGACAGTTGCCGTTTCCCACAACCGACATCCTAGAGTTCGTCCATTGTCATATTGCCAAATCACCTATTCGTCCGCATGAGGCGAATGCAACGATTCCCAAACTCGTTTCAGACATTGTTCTGAAACTAATAGATTTCTTTTTTTTGATGCGACTTGAGTTGGTGTATGAAAATGGACAGTGCATCTTGCGTGTTAAGGACGATGGACAAGGCTTTGAAATCGGTAACCTGCTCTATAAAACTTATACAACGTTGAACATTGATGTTTACTTCTCGCTTCAACCAAGGTAGTCGGCTACTTCTTGTCTACGAGCGTCACTTCCGGCTGAGCCAGCCGTACAAAGTCCGATGGTGCGTTCAACAAATTATAAGCTGCGTTCAAATCCCTATCCATCGTTATCGTGTGAGCTAAGCACGACTTATTCTGGCACTGGTACACTCGGTCAGAAAGTTTCAAGCTATCATGCTTGTTCCTACAGATCGAACACAATTTTGATGATGGATACCACCGGTCAACGACCTCTACCTTGGTTCCGAAGAATTCAGACTTGTAGACTAATTGACGACGGAATTCGTAGAATCCTAAATCAGAGATTGCTGCTGATAACTTTCTATTAGCCAGCATCCCTGAAACGTTTAGGTCTTCTATCCGAATTCGGTAAAATCTACGGCTTATATCTGTTGTCGTCTTATGCAGAAAGTCTTTACGCTGGTTGGCGATTTGGGCGTGCTTTGTGGCGATAGAGTCATAAAACTTCTTTGCTCTATTCGACTGTTTTATACCTTGGCGACGATTGCCAGATTGCTTATTTCGGTTTCGCCACTGTGCCTTAGCTAGCTTGGTTTTCGCTTGTTTGTAAGGTTTGGGGGCTTCAATCTGAGAGCCATCACTGAGAGTGCAAAAACATTTCACGCCTAAGTCGATTCCCACCAACTCTTCCGGGTGATGCGTTGGTGGTATTCTATCAGCGTCTATTGCAAAAGAAACGTACCATTTATTAGCTTGGCGGCTAATGGTAAAAGTCTGTGTACAGTACGAGCAGGCGAGATCCTCTTTGAGTCGAAAAGTTCCTAGAGTCGGAATTTTTATTTTCTTCCCAGGCGAGATCAATACTTTGCCGTTGCCGTCGTAAACACTAAACGAATCCCCGTCATTCTTTGACTTAAAAACAGGCTTACCAGACAGTCCTTTAGACCATCTTTGATATGCCTGTCCTAAATCCATAAAAGCTCGTTGATAAACTTTGGATGACAACTTATTCATCCATTGATTCTCAACCTGCTTTTTGGTGTAGCCAGTGAATACTTTCTTGATTTCATTTATCTGTTTAGCAATACTTACTTTTACCCCAGCAGAGTACAGACTTTGGGTCAATGCCAAGCCGTAGTTATAAACAAAACGTGCATAACCAGAATGCTTACGCATCAAAGTTCGCTCTTTGTTATTTAGTTTTAGCTCTACTTTGATGGCGTACATTACAAGTTGTGTTTTTTTATTTTACACTCTTAGTGTACGGACATTTGTACGGTATGTCAATGGCTAAACAAACGGAAAGACTGGAGATTCGAGTTACGGTGGACGAGTTAGAAACATTAGACGCATATTGCCAGTTAGTTGATTTGAATAAAAGTGATGTGTTGCGAGAGTATATTCAATCCTTGAAGAAAAAGATTAAAAAGATGAACAGCAAAGTCTAGTTATGTTCAGCTTTTTATAGCGATTGAATGATTAGGACGTGTCTCCCTAATAGACATCTCCAGAAATTAATTCTGCGTTGTCGGAAAGCCTTGGTAGGGGCGAACGGCCGTTCGCCCTTACGTCATTGTCGGAGATGTCTAATGACGGATTTGGATTGCTAGGAATGAGCGAACGGGCAGAACGCATTGGAGCGCTAATGATTCACAGCCAACCTGAACACGGAACAGAAATTGTCGTCATTATTATATAGTATATTGAGAGAGCACAATGATAAGCCTTGCCACTACGATTCGTATTCTGATTGTTGATGACCATTCCATTGTCAGACAAGGATTGGCAATCATCATCAACCGCGATCCAGAAATGACGGTGATTGCTCAAGCAGAAGATGGACAACAGGGGGTCAATCTGTTTCGGGAATACCAACCAGATATCACGCTGATGGATTTGCGAATGCCGCAGATGGCTGGGGTTGAAGCGATTACTGCTATTTGTGCTGAATTTAAATCTGCCCGAATTATTGTACTAACGACCTACGATAGTGATGAAGATATCTATCGCGGGTTGCAGGCAGGCGCTAAAGGATATTTACTCAAGGATGCTAAATCCAACGAGCTTTTTAATGCGATTCGCACAGTTTATCGTGGTCAGCAGTATATTCCGCCATCCGTGGGGGCAAAACTAGTACAGCGGATGAGTAATCCAGAACTGAGTGAGCGAGAGTTAGAGGTACTTCGTTTGATGGCGCAGGGGATGAGTAATCTAGACATTAGCACCATTTTGAGTATCGGTGAAAGCACTGTCAAATCTCATGTTAATCGAATTTTAAGTAAATTGGGAGTTAACGATCGCACTCAAGCGGTAATTATTGCTGTTAAACGCGGGATTGTCAGTTTGTAAGCAATTCGTAGAATAGACCCGCCCGAAAAATGAACTAGGTACAAAAAAGTAGTAAGCTGTTACGCCTATAAGTTGCACAATAGAGAGTAAAGCGCAGCGTTAACGCACAGTGCTCCTTTTAGGGACTAGTGGACGCCCAGTTAAAGTTCAAAAAATGGATTTTATAAACGCAACAGCGTAAGAAGAGTAGGCAATATGAGTCAGTCAACAGTCATTCGCATTCTTATTGTTGATGATTATTTAATTGTGCGGCAAGGGTTAGCAGCAATCATTGAGCAAGAGGGGGATATGAGTGTGATTGGTCAGGCGGAGGATGGAGTTGAGGCAATTAAGCTGTTTCGGCAAGAGCAACCCGACGTAACCTTGATGGACTTGCGGATGCCTCAAATGGGAGGAGTCGAAGCTATTACTACCATTTGCGCTGAATTTGCCAAGGCGAAAATTATCGTACTAACAACGTATGATGGGGATGAGGATATCTATCAAGGGTTACGGGCAGGCGCAAAGGGTTATCTGCTCAAAGACTTGAAACCAAACGAACTGCGAACAGCTATTCGCGGTGTTTACAACGGGCAACAATACATTCCACCGAATGTCGGTGCTAAACTAGTTCAGCGAATGACCAACCCGGAATTGAGCGATCGCGAGTTAGAGGTGCTTCGTTTAATTGCACAGGGCATGAGCAATCTGGAAATTAGCGCAGCCCTATGTATTAGCGAGAGTACTGTTAAGACCCATATCAATCGAATTTTAAGCAAGTTAAATGTCAAAGACCGGACACAGGCAGCTATTGTTGCCCTGAAACGAGGAATTGTCAACCTTTGACGCTCCCACGGCTATGAAAACTTGGATAATTTATTTGTTGGAAATGTTAACGGAACACTCAAACTGCTGTTCATAAAGTTGAAGCGTTTGTAACAAACGCTCAGAAGAGCTATTATTGAAGCATTTGTAGCTAGTGCCTGAGTTGTCGTTAGGGATGCAGGGAGCGAAACGGCGCAATGAACGTATGGGATCTGAAATCATGGTTCTTAATTGGCAGTGCTTTGAGTGTGCTTCACTGTGCCCAACCCATCGCCGCTCAAGTCGTTCCCGATAACACATTGCCTGCGGCAGAGCAAACACAAGTCACAGGCAACCCCAATTTCCAAATTGACGGAGGAGCAAGGCGGGGTGGCAATCTATTCCACAGTTTCCAATCGTTTTCGATCCCGACAGGCGGTTCTGCTTTCTTCAACAATGCCCTTGATGTGCAGAACATCCTGACACGAGTCACAGGTGGATCAATCTCTAATATTGACGGCTTAATTCGAGCCAACGGGGCTGCCAATCTGTTTATGCTCAATCCCAATGGCATTGTGTTTGGTCCAAATGCCTCACTCAATATTGGTGGTTCTTTTGTAGGGACAACTGCCAATGCCATCAGGTTTCCCAATGGCGAATTTTTCAGCAGCGATGCGACTCAACCATTACCGAGTCAGTTGCTCACCATCAATCCCAATGCCTTGTTTTTCAATCAACTAGCAGCACAAGCGATCATCAACCGCTCAACTGCAAACAACCAAACCGGGCTGCAGGTGCCAGCGGGACAAAGCCTGTTGCTAGTCGGTGGCGATGTCCGGTTAGAAGGCGGGCAAATCATCAGTCCGGGTAGCCGAGTGGAGTTGGGTGGCCTGGCGGGACAGGGGATCGTGGGACTGAGTGGAACGGCGCTTGATTGGCGCTTGAGTTTTCCCGATGCTGTAGCGCGTTCAGATGTTTCCCTCAGCAACAGATCTCTTGTAGACGTGCGTGGTGAGGATGGCGGGAGCATTGCCATCACGCCTCGGAACTTAAGCTTGAGCCAAGGAAGTCTAATTTGGGTAGGAATCAAAGACGGGTTGGGCAACGCTAGAGCGCAAGCGGGAGATATGCAGCTTGATACCACAGGAGCAATCAGCATAGCTGATGATAGCTTCATCGCCAGCCAAGTGGGTCCTGGAAGTACGGGTAATGCAGGTAACATCAACATCACGACTGGGTCGCTTTTTGTTACAGAAAATGCTCAAATAGGTTCCAACACACAGGGGCAGGGGAATGCAGGCAGTATAAATATCAATGCCCGCGATACGGTTTCTTGGGATGGCAATGGTGTCATAGGCGGCACTGCAGTATACCCAACGGGTGTCGGTAACGCTGGCGATTTCAACATCACTACAGGGTCACTTTTTGTCAGAAACGATGCTCGACTGGGTTCGGTCACCAGAGGACAGGGAAATACAGGCAGTATAAATATTAATGCCCGTGATACAGTTTCTATGGATGGTGGCAGTTTTATAGGTAGTGGTGTAGACCCAACTGGTGTTGGTAACAGTGGTGGTATCAACATCACTACGGGGTCGCTGTCTCTCACCAATAACGCTCAAGTGGCATCTTACACGCAAGGACAGGGAAACACAGGTAGAGTGAATATTAATGCCCGCGATCGCGTCTTCTTGGATGGTACTATAATTAACGACTGTGAGTGCGGGAGTGCTATATTCAGTCAGGTGCAGCCAGGTGGTGTCGGTAACAGTGGTGGTATCAACATCACTACCGAGTCGCTATCTCTCACCAATGGCGCTGTGCTGGTGTCCGACACAGCTGGACGGGGAGATGCAGGCAGCGTAATTATCAATGCCCGCGATCGCGTCTCCATTGATGGTGCTGCGTATGGAGGCGGCAAAAGCGGTATTTCAACGCAAGTGAATTCAGGAGCTGTCGGTCAAGGAGGAAATGTTACGATCACAACGGGTTCCTTGTCTTTGACCAACGGGGGTTACATAAGCAGCGGCAATTTTGGTGGAATAGGCAATGCTGGTCGCGTTACCATTAATGCTCGTGACTCCGTACAAATTAGTGGCACAGCCCTTGTCCCTATAATGGATGACAACAACCAGAGCAGGGTGGTTAGCTTGGTGAGTCCAGGAACTGTGGGAAGTGGAGGAGACGTGAGCATCACGACAGATTCTCTATCTGTTTCCAACCAAGGGAGAATCATCACAAATACTCAGGGGCAAGGCAATGCCGGAAATATTCAGATTCAAGCCAGCGGTAGTGTCGCCTTTAATGGGGGAGATGCCATCAGCACGCTTGAGCCAAGTGGAACGGGCAGAGGAGGCAATATTGATATCACCGCGCTTACGCTCTCAGTTTTGAATAACGCTCAACTCTCTGCTGCCACCGCTGGCGACGGAGGTGCTGGCAATATTACAGTCAGTGCTGATACAGTGGGTTTGAGCGGTGGCGGGCGACTGCTGACGACGACTTCTAGTCGCGCTCATGCTGGCGACATCACAGTTAATACTCCTTCTTTGCAACTGGCTGGGGCAACTAGTGGTCTGTTTGCCGGAACCACCAGTGCTGGGGATGCCGGTAACTTGACGATTCAGCCACGCTTAAACGGGCAAAGTGTGCGGGTGAATCTTCAAGACGGGGCGCAAATCTCTGCCTCTACTTCTAGCAATGGTAATGGGGGACGGCTGACGATTACTGCCCCAGAGTCGATTACTCTGACTGGCAATGGTTCGATTATTGCTGCCGGAACGGGTAGCAGCGGTAATGGCGGCAACTTAAATCTCCAAACCGGTACCCTTGGCATTCAAAACCAAGCACAAGTAACAGTCAGCAGTTCGGGCACAGGCAGTGCAGGCAATTTGTTTGTGGATGCGAATCGCATCTATCTCAACAATTCTGGCAGCATCCGGGCAGATACGACTGGAGGTGGAGGTAATATCAATTTGGGTTCGCGCCTGATTGTGTTACGCAATGGCAGTAACATCACGACGAACGCCACAGGCAGCAACATTCCTGGTGGCAACATCGCGATTGATACGCGGTTTATAGTTGCTGTCCCTAAAGAAGATAGTAATATCAGCGCCAATTCTCAAGATTTTCGCGGCGGCAATGTCAGGATCAATGCATTTTCTCTGTTCGGCATTCAACCGCGTCCTCAACTCACGCCCAGTAGCGACATCACCGCCACTGGAGCAACCGACGCCTTAAGTGGCACAATTGATATCACCAGAGCAGAAATTGACCCGACTTCTGGTTTAGTTGAATTACCGATTAACTTGGTAGATTTATCCCGCCTGATTGCCCAAGGTTGTCCGGCAAACCAAGGCAATTCTTTCGTGATCACCGGGCGGGGTGGTTTACCTCCGACTGTGGAACAACAATTAGACGATGACGCCGAGTGGCAAGACCGACGCCTGTTAACAGTTGCTGAGCAAAATCCAAACTCCACACGCGACAGCCGAACGACTCACACCCCAAACCCCAAATCCTACACCCCAATCATTGAAGCAACCGGATGGCAGAGAACTTCTAGTGGAGAAATCTTTCTGGTTGCGACCACACCTGAACCTACGGTGCAACATTCGTTGAAGCAGCCTGTTAACTGCATTGGCAAGCATTGACATCCTGCCGCCGCTGATTCAGAGTACCGGGCGTTGCTGAATTAGGGTATTAATTGTCATTCTGTTAGCTTCTTCGCCGTAAGCCCCTCGCTATAAAGGAAGTTCTGGCAGTGTTGAAAAACGCGCCAGAAGCCCACACCTTATCTGTACTCAGATAGGTGTGGGTAGTTCACCGCAGCGGACAGTAGTTTTTTTCTCCTCATTCCTTATTAACTAAAACTCCATTATTGTTGCCAATGTCATTCAGTATAAGTGAAGTATTTCTTTCGGCTCCATTTCCTGCTCGACAAGTAGCTGATAATGTATCGTTTTTAATCTGAATATCTCTGCAAGTACTGAAATAATTAGATTTCTTTCCTCGTTGAAATACTAAGGTTCCATTAACATTATTAATTCCTTCTAATATCAGACTTGTAGCGCTCTCAGAACCATCCTGTCTGCGACAAATTGCTTGGAGTAAATCATTACGAACACTAATTTGTCTACAGCTTGAGAAAAAAGTTGATGGTTTAGCTGATGCACTCGAAATATGTAGTACAATTCCAGTAATAGAAGTTAGAGTCAAAAGTCCTACTGAAGACAGTTTTTTGTTGAACTTAAACATATTTTCTCCTTAGAATTTTGGCTTGTTTGTTTAGCTTATACTTACTAACAAGTACAGTGAGGAAAAGGCGATTTGCTTGCTATATATGAAGCATGAGCAATTAGGTAAATTCAAGAGATCGCTAAGAATGAGTGAGAATCTCCAAAAAAGTCACAAAAAAACACCAAGACTAAAAATATCTCAAAAAAATCTTTCTTCTCCTTATCAGTTGAGGCTGTAGGTGGCGTTGCAACTGCTCTTACCAGAATCTGAGTTGGAACAAAGCTCCAGCACCCACAATCTTCTTCAGGTCACAGTCCATCGGTGAGATATTAAGATAATCTTACTTTTGTCAATTAGAAATTATGCTGAACATTTGGAGAAGTAAAAAGTATCAAGTTAAACTTTGTACTTAACATATGGGTCAAAAATGAATGATGCGTATTAAGATTACGCCATAGGCGTAGCCTCAAGCCTCCGGCTTATCGCCTGCTCAAAAATTATGTTGACAACCCCGACTTTTTGCTATTTTTTAAGCATTATTGCTTATTGACAAATTGTATCCGACATTAAAATCTCACCAATGTCAGAGGATGAATACCGCTGACGTCTAAAAACCTTAACTCAGATATTGCATCTACATTGTTATCAATGTTTGCATGAATTCAATATAGCCAATTGGCTCCAAGAAATCGTCCACTCAAAGTTGAAACTTTTTACAATAGAATGATTGATAAATCAGTCCATCTCAAGATGGAAGATTGGCTTCAACTCAAGGATATAATACAATGTAGTTTGTATATCAGTATGCAGTCCCTTGTCATTCATGTGGTTTTGAAATTGACCGCGATTTGAACGCGGCAAGAAATATATCAACATACGCGGCAAGTTCTGTCGTGTCCATCTGTGGACGAGGTGCTGCTGACAGTCTCGGTTGAACAGGAAGTTTTTGCTCTTCAAATGTTAATAAAAAAGGAACGGCACTTGAACAGGCGAATTCATCAGGGAAAGTCCGTATTGCACAGCCTCTTGTTAAAAAGGGGATGGCTAACATTTGTTCGAGTCGCTTTGGTGGGACTCGTCATCACTATCAGCCTCGATGCCTCAATTGCTGTTGCAGTAGATAGGACTAGCAACTGGATGAGGGGCGAGAATAAAAGGCAGCAGGTAGAAGTTACCTCAAATTCCTTTGAGCCCTCTGGGACTTCTGCTTCACCTGCTCAACTCGTGCAACAAGCAGAAGACCGTTATCAAGCAGGACAATATTCAGAGGCGATCGCTCTTTGGCAACAAGCAGCGACAATTTATGACAGCAAAGGCGATCTGCGCTCCGCGCCGCTGAAATGCTTATCCAATATACATTTTGGCAGTTTGTGACCTCTCTTTTTTAAGAATTTGTGATAAATCCGGGTTAAACGCGGGATTGCCAGTTTGTAGGCTGTGCTTCAGTTTGAATTGGGATTCCAACTTTAGTTGCAGCAAACCTTCTATTCTGAGATGGACTCATTTATCAATCTCTGTATTGTGAAAAAGTTTCAACTCAAAGTGGACGACAAGTTAGAGTTAATTGCATATATTGAATTTATGCAAACACTGATAGTAACAGGGCGAGCGCACCTTAATCTGACACATAAGCTATTGACAAAAACTGAATTTCTGCATGTACCTAAGAATAAGGTTTTTAGGCACTTACCAGTAATAAAATGTCCCGCCTTATTACAACGAATAACCTACTGCGCTCGCACTTGGGACCTTGGAATTGAGTTAAGCCTTATTAGAACGAGTACCCTACTACGCGCCCCTGATCAACAAACCGGCATGCTTGACTCTTTTCCCAGTCGGAACCCCGTAACGACAGATCAACCACAAAGGCGGGACATTTTATTTTTTGGATCTCCCTTAAAGGTTATGTGTCAAAAATGTTTCAAGAATCTAACAGGATTCCTATGCCAGACAAACAAGTTAACACTTTTTCAAGGATAAAAGCAATGTTAAACCTCAACAAACAACTAACCGCTTTAGCACTTTTAACACTCTCTTCTGTTGCTGGTACTATGCTGACTATTTCAAATGCATCCGCTGGACCAAAGCAACCAGATACTGTAAAAGATGTAACTTTAAAAGATCAAAGCGGACGCGAATTTTCAAGTAATGATGGCGTTGCAGACCTCAGTAAGGTTGGGTTTGACAATAAAGCTGTTTTTGCTGCTGTCAACAACGGTCAGGCGTGGAGGTTCTACGATGGCAAAAACTTCAAAGGTGAGTTTATTCAGATTGGACCTGACCAAGCTCAAGGTCTTGGCAAATTCTCTAATAAAGTATCCTCCTTCTGTTCAGTCGGAAAGTGTCCTAAGTAGGAGTGAAATTAACTCAGCTACCATTTGCCGCCATGTCAATTATGTAAAGTTTGATGTAGCTTTTTGATCAAAATCATTTTCTGTGTTTTGGAGATAAAATCACGCAATTCATGTATTGCGTGATTTTCTGTTGAATTTTTCAACACGTCAATTAAATTGACATAAGAGGTAGATTTCATAGTAAGATTACCTTGAAAATTTGAACAACAATTTATCAAAGTTTTGTACTGGGTAGTCTTATAGCTTGTAGAGACATACCCAAGTAGTTGCTGTCAATATGTAAAATTTTATATGAAATGTATTCAAACAATTTGTCAGAGTTTTATACTAAGTAGTCTATTACTTTTCTATGCCCACACAGCTGCTGCTGTCACTATTGAGCAGACAAATTTTAGTGATAAAGAGACTATTCAACCAACGAGTGAGATTAAGCTAAAACTAGATCGTCTGCCAAGTCAGAAAGAGGGAAGATTAGCTATCTTTATTGGTCAGACTGATGTCACTTCGCAGTTTCGCATCGTTGGCAACGAGTTAATTTACCAGTCAAAGGATTTTCCCCTTCCGAGTGGCGAAACTAAACTTATTGTTTATCTAGTAAAAGAAAATAATCAGTGGCAAGAAATTGCCCAACTACCGCTAAAAGTATCAACTCAGCCAGAGGCTGAACAGCCGACGGATTCAAAAGTTACATCTGCTCCAACTCAATCACCTTCAACAACCCAAGAACAAACTCAACCTGGGCAACCACAACCAACGCAAACACCTTCAACAACCCAAGAACAAACTCAACCTGGGCAAACACAACCAACTCAACCACCTTCAACAACCCAAGAACAAACTCAACCTGGACAACCACAACCAACTGAACAACCCACGCCAGGATCAGCTTCCACAGAAAGTGCGCCATTGAAGCTCGAATTCGAGATCAAATCCCAGCTTCTGGAAGAGCGCAATGGAAATAAACCAAACTCCCAGCGTCCCACCTTTGCCGACTTAACCTTTAAGGCAGACATAAATACGGGGCAGCAAAGGTTTGGTGACTTGGGTATTGAGAGTAAATTCCAATTTTTTGGAAGTACATTTGATAAGGATCCAATACTACCGACGACTCAGTTAAATAAGAATCCGCAGAACATAGACCTAACTGAGTACAATGTTAATGTCACTTTTGGTCCGGCTGCGTTGTCTTTGGGACAAGGCAACTCTTACGGTAATCATCCGTTTTTGCTTGACCAAATTACCAATCGCGGATTAATACTAAGCTCGAAACTAGGCGATCGCTTTGACATTTCCTTCAGCAGCCTCAGTGCAACCAACATCATCGGCATAGACAATTTCTTGGGCTTTACCGAATACGACAACAACATCACTGCTGCGACTCTAGGCTTTCAGATAGTCAAGAATAGCTCGCAGGAGGGACCTCGCGGAGTTCGTTTAGAAGGAACTTGGATGACTGGTTCCCGCAAGCCCATTAGTAACGTTGACCAGGGGGAAGTGGTTGATGCTGAGGAAAGTGACGGATTTGGGTTGAGACTGCTTGCCAACGACAATTCTAATAGATTGCGGATAGATGGCGGTTTTGCCCGCAGCACCTTTAGCGACCCCTCTCAAAGAAAAGATCCTCAACTGACTGAAGGGGTAAATGTAGTACCAGTAGAGCCAGCCACTAAAAATGCCTACTACATGCAAGCAGACTACGACCTACTAAGGGGAGTGAAACTTGGCAATGATCGTACACTGAAACTAACGTTGACTGCCCGCCACGAACGCATAGACCCCCAATACAACACTATTGGAGCTAGCAGCTTCACGGTTGATCAGTTGGCAAACACACTATCGCTAAATGGAGAAATTGCTGGGGCGACTGTGACACTAGGGCAAATTTGGTCAGAAAATAACCTAGCAGATATTGCCAACATCGCGAAAAACAAGAATCGCAACACAGCCTTTAATCTCAACGTACCACTCCAAACTCTACTGGCGCTGAAAAACACCCTGCTCCCCACGTTGAAGTATTCCTTTTTACGAAACCACCAATTTACGGTAAACAACCCCATCCCCGCCGAAAGGTTGGAAGTTGATCAACTCGACACCACTCACACATTTGGGATCGAGTGGAATATCCCAAACTCCGGTATCATGTTGAGCTATAACTTCAGTAGTACCTTTAAGGACAACCGCAAGCCCAGTGAAGCCCTTGAGGGCGATGACCCGTCCAATCAGCAACCAGACTCTCAAGAATTCACCAACATGATCATGTTTGATTGGCAAATATCCCCTCGTTTCGGATTTAATTTGGGATATATGTGGACGAGCAGCAGAAGTTTGCAAACTGGTCTGACTAATTTTACTGGCAATCCAACCTTGGGGTTACGTTGGCAAATGGATCCCAGTATGATGTTGATGGTAAATCTCAGCCGTAACGAAAACACCGACTCCTTGAATCAAGGATTTAACCGAGATGACGACTTCAACGTAACGTTGACCCGAATGTTCACAATTGACGGACCAGCAGGGCTGAAATTGCCTGGAACAGTATTTTTGCGATATGGAATGCTATCTAACATCAATCGCCTGTTTGAGGATTCTACAGATGGCACAATTCATACTGTCAATGGTGGTATCAGCATTAGTTTTTAACTTAAGATAAAAGTATGCGATTCCGTATTCTGCCGATTCTGTTTTCTTTACCACTCGCTCTTTTACCGACAACCAGAGCCACAGCAATCACAGTCAGTCCCTTGGGAGTCAGTGTCAATACTTTTGGACCCACAAGCGTATACCTGACATTTAGGGGGCTGAACAATCAGCGTGTCGTAGAAGGAATCTGGTGCGGTGAAATCAATGCCAATAACTCTTGTGTGCCAGGGACTATTTATGGTCGCCTACCAAGGCGGAATGATCTGGGAACTTCTAGCGGCCCCAATAACTATACCGACATTATGACAATTCCTGCTTCGGTGTCTCGTCGCGCTTACCAGGATGCGACGCGAGGCAATGACCCGACATTTTTCTACGTGCGACGCTTTGCCAGCACAACGGGAGGACCTGACGAGTACGTAGCAGTGACTTGTCGTCTGGCAAGTGGTGCAAGGGTACCGCTGTCACTGACTAACGTGCGTTTAACTTTCAAAAATGAAGATCCGTTCATAGCAGACGTCACACAGGGTCAAACTCCCCCACCATTTAATGCAGAAATTACTTACAACGGCAGCGGAAGGCTCAGAGGACGTTGGGAAGTCGTGCTACCAGGGGATGCACTACCCACCACAAGAGACTTAGTGCCAGAGGCTTCGCTACCCATCGATCAACGTGCCTTACAACGTCGCTACACTGAAATACAGCCTTTTGACATATATTTACCACCTACAGGGCGCGTGGTTTTACCAGGTCCAGATCCCGCTAGGCTACCTAAAGCCTCAGGCGGATTGCACTTGGTCTTGCTCAGAGTTGAGGCAACAAATGATGAAGATGCAGGTAACTCGCAGACTGGTCGTGGTACTGTATTTACTGGTGGAGTGGCTGGCTTTCCTCTGCCTGTGTTGCGTTACTATGTTAGCAGTGGAAATTCTCCACTCTTAAGAGCAACAACTAGCATCCAGTTACTTTTGCCAAACCAAGGTGCTCTCTTAGCAACCAGCCAGCCTATAAGCTTTAAGTGGCAGGAGTCTCAGGGGGCAAGTGCATACAAGCTAGAGGTTGAAAGCAATAAAACACCAATACTAAGAGCAGTGCTGGATGCAAAGACGACCAGCTATACAGCTCCTCCTTGGCTTCAGGAAAAAACTGGACAGACTTTGCGCTGGCGAGTGCAGGCGATCGCTCCTGGTGGTCAAACTGTCGCTGAATCACAATGGAGCGAGTTCCAGTTTCAAAAGCCTTAACAACCTGAGTTGAAAATAGGGAATAGGAAATAGGGAACAGGTTAAAAGGTCTTTTGATAAGTAGAACGAGGTGAAAAAACCAAACTGTGTAAAGATAAGTAAATACGTACAATGTGTCTATCAAGGTAACATTGAATTGGAATGGCAACACCTGAAAAAAGATGAACTAGCTTCTAAAAGTTTTGACGACGAGTTAGACCTTGCCTATGCCGTCATTGATGGAGTTCAAACAAGAGGAGAAAAAGGAAATTACAGTACACACCGTGTCGGATTTTTAACGTTAGATTAATCCGCTCGGAACAATTTAGAGGTTATATTGCTTCTAAAAAACGCTATTTTTATGGTGGAGTCAAAGTACAGTTGCTAACTACGAAAACTGGTATTCCGGTAGAGTTTGTATTTTTACCTGGTAGCGCAAGCGATGTGCGTGCATTAAATGCATTACCACGCTCATTTACCACCTGAGAGCGAAGTATACACTGACTCTCCTTACGACGCATCGTCCCCTAAAAATTTGGGCAGCCTTATTACAACGAGTACGCGTCTTGCCCCACAGATCAACAGACAAAGGCTGCCCAAATTTTTTACGTGTAAGACCCCCGTACTGATTACACGGCAGAGGATGATTTGAAGCACTCAAGTCAAATCAACCTACAAGTCATGCTAAAAAAAAATTCCAAGCGTCAAGACCAGCCGTGGAATCAATACATTAAACAATGTACGCGACAAAACAAAAGAAACTGTATTTAGTCAGATTGTCTGTGTTTTTCCAAAGTCAATTCATGGGGTGACGTATGAAGGGTTTTTACTTAAACTTGAAGCATTTATTTTGGCTTTCACTCTTCAAAAAGCGTTTTTGTCATCATAAAGTTTTTATACTTTCAATCAATTCAGTAGTTCTAGTTTTGATTAAGTCGAAGTTGGGGTAGCGCGACGCGCTACCCCAACTTCAGAGTGGGCGATTGCCTACGGCAGAGCTACGCTTAACGCCTGAATCGATGATGAAGATACACCTGGAATTTGATAACTCGCAACTTGGGTTATTAGCGTTCGCGCAGCGTGCGCCTTCGCGCACTCGCCTGTTGAATTGCCGTTGCTGGAATCACCGTCTCGATTGCTTTAAGCAGGTCACTACTTTGTATATCAGGAGACAGCAACGAGAAATCCTTGAGATGCACCACACTCAATTTCCATGCTTGGGAACAATGCTTAATTTACACAATTTTCAGCCTTAACTGAACCGTATTGGGGCATACGTAACGTACACGTCGCTTGCACCAAGAAAAATTGATGTGTTTTTTCAACCCAGTACTAAACCTGAAGTCTTAGTTTTATCGAGAAAAGCCAAGAAAAGTGATGTAACTTTATTGCGTTGCTATTGACTAAAGCCAGGTTTATACGGTTAGATGCATTTAAAGCAACCATAGGTCTGAGTGGTTTTTTGAATAATACTTTTGGCATTATCACTAACACCAGCATCATTAGTTTGAGATTGTTCAGCAAAAGCTGTAGTTGGGGCAATCATTTAACCAGCCGCTAACAGACTAAAGGTAAAAGACTTGTTCAACATTTTTCTGAACCTCTTTCTAAGTTGTCTTTTTTTACAGTTTTGTGTTGTTTGTCAGAGGATGAATACCGCTGACGTCTAAAAACCTTAACTTAGATATTGCATCTACATTGTTATCAATGTTTGCATGAATTCATATAGCCAATTGGCTCCAAGAAATCGCCCACTCAAAGTTGAAACTTTTTACAATAGAATGATTGATAAATCAGTCCATCTTAAGATGGAAGATTGGCTCCAACTCAAGGATATAATACAATGTAGTTTGTATATCAGTATGCAGTCCCTTGTCATTCATGTGGTTTTGAGATTGACCGCGATTTGAACGCGGTAATAAATATATCAAAATACGCGGCAAGTTCTGTCGTGTCCGTCTGTGGACAAGGTGCTGCTGACAGTCTCGGTTGAACAGGAAGTTTTTGCTCTTCAAATGTTAATAAAAAAGGAACAGCACTTGAACAGGCGAATTCATCAGGGAAAGTCCGTATTGCACAGCCTTTTGTTAAAAAGGGGATGGCTGACATTTGTTCGAGTCGCTTTGGTGGGACTGATCATCACTATCAGCCTCCATGCCTCAATTGCTGTTGCAGTAGATAGGACTAGCAACTGGATGAAGGGCGAGAATAAAAGGCAGCAGGTAGAAATTACCTCAAATTCCTTTGAGCCCTCTGGGACTTCTGCTTCACCTGCTCAACTCGTGCAACAAGCAGAAGACCGTTATCAAGCAGGACAATATACAGAGGCGATCGCTCTTTGGCAACAAGCAGCGACAATTTATGACAGCAAAGGCGATCGCCTCAATCAAGCAGTCGTTCTCAGCTTCCTTGCCACAGCCTTTGAAGACCTGGGACAGTGGACTCAAGCAAATGAAGCGAGCAACAAGGCAATTTCGCTGGTAAACGCTCAAAATACACCCCACAATCTGGATACTTCACACGTTCTCGCCCAAGTCCTCACCGTTCAAGGAAAATTACAACTGGCTCAAGGCAAAGCCTCAGAAGCATTGCAAACTTGGCAAAATGCTGAAGCGGCTTACCGGAAAGCGAATGATAAAAGCGGTATACTCGGTAGCCAAATTAACCAAGCGAGAGCCTTACAGACACAGGGACTTTACAGACGGGCCACTACTCTTTTGAGTCAAGTGGAAGAGTCGCTTAAAAACGAGCCCGATTCGCGTCTCAAGGTGACGGGTTTGCGAAACCTTGGCAAGGTTTTGAGATTAGTTGGTAATCTTGCTAAATCTCGGACTGTCTTGCAGCAAAGCTTGGCGATTGCCGAGAAACTCCGAGACAAAACGCAAGTTCCCTCAAATCAATTTGGCTCAGATATAACTGGCATTTTGCTGAATTTGGGAAACACTGCTCGTGCCCAAGGACAGATAGATAGTGCTTTGACATATTACCACAAAGCAGTAACCACTGCTCCCTCGCTCACGGCAAAAACTCAAATTCAGCTTGTGCAGTTAAGCTTGCTGGTTGAAGCAAGTCGATGGGCGGAAGCTCAAAACTTGTTGCCTCAAATTCAATCTCAGCTTGCCGAGTTACCACCAAGTCGCCTGAGCGCTTATGCTCGAATTAATTTGGCTCAAAGCTTAGTGAAGATGAGGAGCAAGGCAGGGGAAGTAGGAGAGGCAGTGCGGGATTGTCCCAAGTCGAGTAACTGCCGTGGAGTTGGGGAACCTTTATCCTCTCATCTTCTCAGTACCTCAGCTCAGGAACTAGCCACAGCTGTCCAGCAAGTTCGCACCCTTGGCGATCGCCGTGCCGAATCCTATGCCCTTGGTACTTTAGGAAACCTGTATGAAAGTACTCACCAATGGATTAGCGCTAAAAACCTTACAAAACAAGCCCTCAGCTTGGCTCAGTCAATTAATGCAGATGACATTGCTTACCAGTGGTATTGGCAGTTAGGACGGATTTTTTGTCAAGGCACACAGCCGTGTACCTCCACGGGAAATCTGCAAAATGCAACCTCTGCGTATGCAGAAGCAGTCAAAACGCTGCAATCTCTCCGTAGTGATCTCGTCGCCATCAATCAAGATGTACAGTTTTCGTTTCGGGAAAACGTAGAACCTGTTTATCGACAGTTTGTTGAGCTTTTGCTTACCCCATCTCCCCAAAGTTCGGGAGGTGAACCTAGCCAAAAAAACCTGAAACAAGCTCGCGAGGTCATCGAAGCGTTGCAGTTAGCAGAACTCGACAACTTCTTCCGAGAAGCATGTGTCAATGCTCGTCCTGTACAAATTGACCAGATTGATCGACAAGCTGCTGTCATTTATCCGATCATTCTGCCCAATAAGTTCGCTGTTATCTTGTCCTTGCCTAACCAACCTTTGCGTTATCACCAGATACCTTTGGCTCAAACAAAAGTCGAGCAAATTTTAAACCAAATGCGCCAATCTTTGAGACCCACAGCTTTTGTAGAAGATTGGTTGCCTGTTGCCCAAGAAGTTTATAATCTGGTGCTGCGTCCTCAAAAGTCTCAGTTAGAAGCAAGTGGCGTAAAAACGCTTGTGTTTATCCCAGATGGCTTACTTCGCAATCTGCCTATGGCAACGCTCCACGATGGTCAGCAGTATCTCATTGAGAAGTATAGCATTGTGCTAACCCCCGGTTTACAACTGCTTGAACCCCAATCTCTAGAAAGCCAACGGCTCAAAGGACTATTGGCAGGGATAAGTCAAGCTCGTCAGAGTTTTCCAGCTTTACCGAATGTTGCGGTTGAAATTAACCAAATTGAAGCAAAAATTCCCGCTCAGGTGCTTCTCGATCAATCATTTACCAATCGGATCTTCCAAAATCGGGTTAATTCGACTCCTGTGTCAATCGTTCACCTGGCAACGCATGGTCAGTTTAGTTCTAATGCTGACGATACGTTTATCTTGACCTGGGATGGACGTATTAACGTTAAACAATTGGATCAACTGCTGCGTTCTAGAGAGGGAAAACTCAGCCCAATCGAATTGCTAGTACTCAGCGCCTGTCAAACGGCAGCTGGTGATCAGCGGGCTGGATTAGGAATGGCTGGTTTTGCTGTACAATCAGGAGCACGAAGTACTATCGCCTCCTTGTGGTCGGTAAGCGATGGCTCCACAGCATCGCTGATGATTTCATTCTATCGAGAGTTAAGTAAGCCTGGTGTTACAAAAGCCGAAGCTCTGCGTCGTGCTCAAGTTGCTTTGTTGCACCAAGATAATTACAATTCTCCTTATTATTGGGCACCGTTTGTTCTCCTAGGAAATTGGCTGTAATAAACGCTATGTATCGCATAAAACCCTTATTGTGTGCCGCTTCCCTTGGAGTTGCTCTGGCTGTAGAATTGGCAATCGCTCCCTCGTCGGCAATGCCTATCGCACCCAATGTTCTGGCAGCAGAACTGGATGCACATGAACAGCCGCAAATATCAAAGGTCAAGAATGCAAAGCCCAAGCCAAGCAATCCTCCTCCACCTCCTCCACCGAAGAATCCTGATAGTTCAGCACCAGGAGGACGGCGTGACCGAACTACTTGTCCTCAGGATACTGAAGCGGTAACAACAGGTTCATCGCTGACTGCTCTGGGCCCAACAACCAAACCAGGCTTAACTCTAGCAGAGCGTCCAATATTTCTCGTATACGTACCAAAAACCAGCGCTAAAACAGCAGAATTCAGTTTACGTAATCAAAATGGTAGCGGTGTATATCGGACAACGGTTGCCTTGACTAAGACTCCTGACATTGTCACCATCAGCTTACCATCTAACGCACCACCTCTAGAGATTAAGAAGCGATACACGTGGTCATTTGCAGTCATTTGCAACCCGAGCGATCGCATTAAAGATCAATTTGTCACAGGCACCGTTCAACGAACCGAACTCGAGCCAACTCGCTTGCGCCAAATTGAGCAAGCACCTCTCAAACAACGCTTTTTATTATACCAGAAAGATGACATTTGGTACGACGCTCTCCCCATCCTATTGGAGCTACGGCGCAGCCAACCCAATGACTCAAGTATCAGCGCAGCCTGGCGCGAATTTCTGCAATCTGGTGGAGTCGATGTCATGATTGATGACAAGTTAAAAGACAATAAATTAAAAGATAATAAGTAAAACAAGGATAATTAACTTAAACACCAGAGAAAACTCGCCAAGGCGATCGCATTCATCTTATGTGGGCAAAGCTGAAACGGCAAATTTGGCGATGGCGCGGGGTGCTGATAACTGTTCCCAGCATTACTGGAGGATTGCTGATTTTGGGCTTAACAGGTGCATTACAGTTCATGGAGTTAGTAGCGCTTGACCAGATGTTTCGTCTACGCCCCTTTGAACCTCCCGATCCTCGGATTGTCCTGGTTACGGTTGATGAATCGGATATTAAGCAGCTAAGACAATGGCCTATGTCTGATGCAGTGCTAAGTCGCTTAATCTCATTGCTCAAACAACAGCAGCCCAGAGTCATTGGTCTTGATATATTTCGAGATTTACCTGTAGAGCCTGGTCATCAAGAATTAGTTAACGTTTTCAAGTCTACACCCAATCTAATTGGAATTGAGAAAGTGATTAAAACGGCTCAAGGTGAAGTTATTCAACCATCGCCCATCTTAAAACAGCGTGGTCAAGTTAGTGCAAGTGATCTCTTGTTAGATGCTGATGGAAGGATTCGCCGCAGTTTGCTGTATTTGAGAACTCAAGATAATCAATCCATATTAACGCTTGGAACAAAATTAGCGTTTGCATATCTTGAGGGTGAAGGCATCACCCGCCAACCCGTTAACTCTAATCAGAATCAGTTTCGGTTGGGTCGAGCAGTATTCACTTCCTTGCAACCAAATGACGGAGGTTATATTGGTGTTGACAATGGAGGATACCAAATATTATCAAACTTCCCCAGGTTTAGGAATGGCTTCCGCACAATTTCGATCACGGATGTGTTAAAGGGACGAATGCCACGGCATTTTGTGCGCGATCGCATTGTCATCATTGGGTTAATCGCAGAGAGCGTTGAAGACCGCTTTTTCACATCTTACACCACTAACTCAATTGCAGCACCTGCTGGTGTTCAAGTTCACGCTTTGTTAACGAGTCAATTGCTAAGTGCTGCCGAATATGGACGCCCTCTACTGCATGTTTGGTCAGAACCCTTGGAGTGGCTGTGGATCATTCTTTGGTCAATAATAGGATCTGTCATAGGTTGGACATCTGTTTCTCCTCAACGGACAGCATCTGGAGTTATTTTCTTTGGCATTGCTCTTTTAATCAGTGCATATGTGCTGTTTCTAGCAGGTTGGTGGCTTGTTATCATTCTACCCCTCCTTGCTCTTGTAGGATCTGCCATTACGAGCAATGGCTACCTGATGTGGGAGAATCTCAAGGAGTATGCACGAACCCTAGAACAAAAAGTGGAAGAGCGTACCCTGAGATTAAAACAGGAAATCGTTGAACGAAAACAGGCACAAGAAACGCTTAGTCAGCAGAAACAACTCTTACAAACAATCGTTGACAATATCCCTGTGATGATTACGCTTCATGATAGACAGGGGCGAGTAGAGTTCGTTAATCGTCAGCTAGGACAGATATTAGGGTGGTCAACCACAGATTTGAATAATATTGACTTGATTGCTGAATCCTGCTTTGATAAGGAGCAGCGTCAGCAAGTTTTAGACCATATGTTAGCGGCTACTGGGACATGGTTAGACGTAAAAATTAGAACAAAAGACGATAACTTTGTAAACACCTCTTGGGCAAATGTTCAGTTTTGTGATCGCCTGTTTGTTGGTATTGGACAAGATATTACTGAACGGCTTGACGCCGCGCTACGCGAACGTAAATTGGCTGAGCAATCATCTATTCTTGAAGAACGCAACCGTATGGCACGGGAAATTCACGATACCCTAGCGCAAGCTTTTACTGGTATTCTGCTTCATGTTGGAGCAGCAAGTGAGCTGATTGGGAAAAATCCAGATGCTGTACAGGTACACATGGAAACTGTAGATGAGTTGGCTCGCACTGGTCTGGCTGAAGCCCGACGATCCGTTGCTGCACTCCGTCCTCAACTGCTAGAAGAAGGGAACTTGTATAATGCTCTCAACCGTCTTACGAGTCAAATGAAATCTTCCACGGATATCCACCTCCATTGTGAGGTGATTGGCACGGCATATCCTCTATCACCAAATGTTGAGAACAACTTACTGCGGATTGGACAAGAAGCATTGACAAATGCTATCAAATATGCTAATGCTCATGAAATTTGTATTGAGTTGGTGTATGAACACAAGCAGTGCCTTTTGCGAGTTAAAGACGATGGACAGGGGTTTGAGATTGACAATATATCGTTTAGAGGTTTTGGTTTGTTAGGGATGAGTGAACGGACTGAACGCATTGGAGGTGAATTAATTATCAACACTCAACCCACTCAAGGTACGGAAGTCGTCGTGATTGTGAACCGAGAGTAGGCGTCATAAGTGTCACCAGATTTAAAATTTGTCAGAGTCTGGAAGCATCAGCGAGTAATTTAAGCCCTGTTAAATACTTCTGTGCAAAAGAAAATCAAGACTTAGGGGACTTCCAAAAAATATCCAATCATCAATAATGATAATCATTGTGATGGAGGGGAGCCACTGCGTTGGAGAGCCAGCGCGAATGACGGCTCTCCAACGCCAGATACCTACGGAGGGAGACCCTCCTATGGCACAAAGTGCCACGCTGCGCGAACAGTACTGGCTCCTCCGTAGGCGTCTGGCGTCCGGCTTTCCCGGCTTGTTCGCCTTTGGCGTCTCCCCTTGGGAGATAGCATGTGGCGTTTTCCCGACCTAGGCGACGGGTGTTCGCCCAAGCCGCGTGCGCTTTGCGCATACCCGAAGGGTATGTTTATTTCTGCCGACGTGTACTAGTGTAATTAGTCACAATGTATAGGAAACTAGAGCAACCTTCAATTTCACTGGAAAACTTTGAACTTCCTATGAAGTGAAAATTATCACAAGATAATCGTTGGGCAGGGCTATTTCATTCTAAATAAGCCTAGACGAACGGGCTAATGACACCAAGGTATCAACGGTCTTAACTGTCTGAACTTCGTAATTCTCTCTCTAATGATCTATTCTTATTGACTGTCTAAGTAGGTGGGCGCTAAAAAACACAACTAAATTAAGAAATGTAAATCGCTTAAAAGCTTCTTTTTAAAAGATTTTTGGCGCTTTACATAAGTTAACATAGTTCGATTTAATCATGCCTACTTACTTACGGATGGATTTTTGGTTTCTTTCATCCTGAAGGTGCGCCCCGCACATGGGTTGCTGACAACAAGCCGCTCCGCGTCTACGCACTCAAGCTGTGATTGTTGTGGTGAGGCGAAGAATTGTCAGTTTGTAAAACGATTAGCACTTCAGTTGGAATTTGGATTCCAACTTTAGTTGGAGCCAACGTTCGATTTTGAGATAGACTAATTGATCAATCACTTTATTGAACAAAAGTTTCAACTTTAAGTGGACGACAAATTAGAGCTAATTGCATATATTTGAATTTATGCAAACACAGATATAAGAATTCTGGCGTTGGATAATTAAGGGATGAACTGTCCTAATTGTGCATCCACTCATAACCGTAAAAACGGGCGTTATTGTGGTAAACATAACTACATTTGTGTCAAATGCGAGCACCAATTTGTCGAATTATATTCAAAACGAGGTTAAGTAAATCGGCATGGAAAAACCAAACTATGTAAAGATAAATAAATACGGATAATGTATCTACCGAGGTGACTGAAAATATGGGTGCTCGTCTAAGGGTATTCCTGACTAATGAGCAAAACAAAACCGTCACGATTACGATCAGTGGCAGGAGTTAGGCAATCCCGGTTGGAGATACTAAGATGTATTGCCATACTTCAAAAAGTCTGAAAACCAGCAATGGGGAGCATCCGAATTCCATGGTGTCGATGGAGCGTTGAGCGTTACCGATCCAATTGCCCCTGCTGTGACATCACAAAGATTTGTAGAAGCAACCGTTGCACTGGGTTATGGACGCAATCCTGATTTCAAGGGCGCGCAGCAAGAGAGAGCTGAACTGTATCAGTTGACTATCAAAGATGGTAAGCGGCACAGTACGGCGGCAGCGTTTTTAGTACGTATTTTGGATCGCCCTAACTTAACAGTTACTACTGGTGCGTTAGTTACTTGGTTATTGTTTGAGGGAACGCGCAAGGTAGGAGTGGAATACATACACCGGGGAACGATACACCAATCCTTTGTACAACAGGAAATCATTCTCTCTGGCGCGTTCGATTCGTCCAAACTGCTGATGCTCTCTGGGATTGGCAATGCAGAACACCTGCGATCGCTCGACATTCCCGTAGTTGTTAATTTACCTGGTGTCGATCAGAATCTCCAAGATCACCTTACTGTCCCGGTGGCACACCAGGTAACTGTGGATCTGCAACCTGCTCTAACCAGCAATATCGCGGAAGCCGGATTGTTTTTACATACTGAGAGTAATTTGAGTGTTGCGCCAGATTTGCAGTTTTTCTCTGGTCCTGTTTTGTGGGCTTATCGTCAGACATCGTCTAACTATCTCAATTCACCTTCTATTAATGGAGTTGTTTTCATGATTCATCAGTGGAGTATCGCCTCTATGTGCGATTGCGCGGAGCAAAAGACGCTTGAAGGTTTATCGCTGCTCAAAATTCGCTCCGCGTTGCCAGTGTGGGAAATATTCAACGCTCAAAACCCATTAACGCTTAATTGCACAGTAGCTGTTGAAGCCTCACAAAACTACCATATCTTTAACCATAGGAAAAACTATGAAAACACCACTGAAAAAATTCACGTTACTCCTTGTTATGACAATCTGTGTTTGGGCTAATTTCTCCTTAAGAGCCTCTGCTGATTCTACTGCTGGTTTAATCCTCAGTATGAGATGCCAGGGTGGATACAATATCAATGTTTGGAAAAAGCATTCTTCGGGTCAACTTCTCTACCGCGCTACCAGTTCCAACGGTAATTTGAGTTTGGACGGAGGAACGAGCCAAGCTACAGAAGGGGTTCGAGTGTATAAATTTCCGAATGGCAATTATGAATACTGGGTGTGGGATGGCACGCTAGATAGTCAGCAGTCTGGAACTTTAGAGGTGTATAAAAACAATCATATCCTCATGCGACAGGCTTGTACGAAAGGTTGATGAGGAGTAAGTGCTGCCCTCTAGGAACTCATCTTCAGTTCAAACACAAATTAACTCGCTCATGATTCAACAAGTGTCATAGCAACACACCGGCATTTGATTCATGGTGCGATACACGGAGCGTAAAGCCAAGGGCTTGTCGTTATTACAGTTTCACGTTCAAATCTTGTCAACCATTACAACAAAACAGGAGAATTCCAATGTCTGATACAACACAAACAAAAATCGTCGTTCTTCAAAAAGGTTCAACCGGACCAGAAGTCACAGACCTACAATACATCTTACAAATTCGCAAATTTACTCTAAATGCACCTGATGGCATTTTTGGTCCGCGCACCGAAGCCGCCGTTATCCAATTTCAGAAGTCTAAAAACCTAAAGCAGGATGGTGTTGTTGGCTTACAAACTTGGGCAGCAATGCAATATGCTTGGCCGAACAATCAACCTGGAACTTTCTTGAGAGAGGGGGATAGCGGCAATGCAGTTCGGCTGATGCAAGAAGCGATGGTGTCAAAGGGAATAAATCCAGGTCAACCCGATGGCAAGTTTGGTCCTAGAACAAAAGCTGCTGTGATTGAATTTCAAAAGAATGGCGATGGCGAACGCGATTCCAATATTGTAGGGGTTGTAGGTCCGCTGACTTGGGGCGGCATCTTGGGAGACTAGTTAGAGCATTCACTCAAACTTAAGTTCAGTTAGATAGATGCGATCGCCCTTTATGCGATCGCTTCGTAATTCCTCTTTGTCACCCTTTCAGCCTGATTCATCCCACAAATATGCAACACGATTTTATCTTCAGCGATCATTCAAAGACAGTTTTGGCAAATGCATCAGATGCTGTTTATCCATCAACAGGAGTTGGGAAATGGCTATCTAGTGGAGTATGCCAATCGTTTGGGACTTGATATTTGTCAATTTTTGCAGGATTTATCCAAGGGAGCGTATGTCGATCGTATCAATGCGGACATCGAAGGTGGACAGATAAGTGGAGTAGAGGCTGCACCCGCTTTGTTTATTAATGGAATTCGCTATCTTGATCGCTGGACTGTTGAGCAGATAGTGGCAGCTATTGTTGCTGCAAATGATTGAGGTTTTTGGTGCTTATCCTAACTTCTATACGCACAACAAAAACCAGAGATTTTAGCAACTTAGCAAGAATACAGAGGCGATCGCCAGAGCACCGTTTGAGCAATCCGTTGAAGACATTGCCTGGAAAACGATCCCCTCTTGGTATCTGGTGACTCAAAGTGATCGTGCTATCAACCCTGAACTTCAGCGTTTTATGGCTAAACGAATCAGCGCTAGGACAACTGAAGTCCACTCCAGCCATGTTTCTTTTATAGCAGTTGCCAGGTAGATTAGGACATCAACTAATGAGAAAACACGGAAACCACGGGACAATCACACGCCTGCTCCCTGCTATATCTCTCATCCAAGAGCGGTTGCCAAAGTGATTGAAGTAGCAAGCACTGCTGTGAAGTAGTTGGACAAATATTGAATACACAATCAAGGAAATCTAATTATGCCCACTCAAAATACAGGCAAAATAACTCAAGTCGATGCTAGTCAACCCTTGCTGCATCAGCATGGATATGAAATTCAGCAGTACGGTACTCTGCGCGATCTGCCAATCGTTATCGACCCCAGCGCCCGTAGCGAAAGCTGTACTTTGGTCAATCAAATTCTGGCAGATACAATCATTCTCTACCATCTCTATAAGAAACATCACTGGTTGATGCGTGGACACACGTTTTACCAACTGCATTTGTTGCTCGATAAACATGCCAGTGAGCAAATTGAGTTAATTGATGCACTCGGTGAACGGGTACAAACATTGGGAGGTGTGGCAATCGCTGACCCCCGTCATGTGGCAGAAGTCACTAAGATTAAGCGTCCTCCCAACGGCGTTGAAGAAGTGCCGGTGATGTTGTCGCGATTGCTAGAAGCCCATGAATTGATCGTTGGGGAATTGAGAGTGGCGATCGATAAAACGGCAGCGAATCAGGATAGTGGCACTAACGATTTGTTAGTCAGCCAAGTCCTGCGAACCAATGAGACACAAGTTTGGTTTCTGGCAGAACATTTGGTGGATACACCATTGGTACGCAGTTAGCCTCAGCCATTCAACAGCAAGGGACAAATGCCCACTCTTGGTCACTTACATCACTCGGATTTTTTGTTCCATTCCTTTAGTTTATTTAGCCTAACAAGTTCATAACACGCTCTAGCCACCAGTAATATCGTGTCCGGTTAAAGACTTATCATGAAGGCTGCAAGAGGGCAGGGGGAAGGGAGCAGCGGGAAAGGATTTTCACTCTTTCTGCAAAGATTTCGGAATAATAACTAATCAACCGAACTTGATATAACAAATAGTTTCGGCTGGGCAACGATGTTGGTAGAAAGTGATTGCCATTTCACAATTACTGCTGATCAAGCATCACTGTTAAATCCATTCACTTAACAGTGCCATTTCAACAGATTGTTTACTACTTATCAAAGGAGAGTGTCATGGTTGCTCAAGTAAACTCACAATCAGCAAAAATTTTGGAAGTTGCAGATGATCCACGTCTTTCCAAAGGAGTAAAGGAATTCTTGAAAGTGCTGAATTCAGGGGGTGTGGCGCTGGAGAAACTCACTCCAATCGAAGCACGTCAATTCCTTGTGGATGCACAGACTTCCGTTCCAGTAGACCTTTCAGGCATTGAAGAGTCCCAAAAGACGATTACTGCTGAGGGTTATTCAATTACCCTCAATATTGTACGACCTGAAGGGGTCAAAGGCACATTGCCCGTTTTCATCTTTATTCATGGTGGTGGTTGGGTGCTGGGTGATTACCCAACACACAAGCGCATGGTTCGCGATCTGGTTGTGCTTTCAGGATTTGCAGGTGTCTTTGTCAATTACACGCGCACGCCAGATGCTCAGTATCCACGAGCGATTAATGAGATCTATGCTGCGACAAAATGGGTTGCTGAGCATGGTGAGGAGATTGGAGTGGATGGCAAGAATCTGGCAGTCGTTGGCAATAGTGTCGGCGGCAACATGACAGCTGTCACTGCTTTGAAGGCGAAAGAAAAAGGAGGACCACACATTAAGCTGCAAATCCTAATGTGGCCTATTGTAGATGCTGATTTTGAAACGAATTCTTATCATCAATTCGGCGACAAGCGGTTCTTGACTGTACCAACGATGAAGTGGATGTATGATATGTACATCGCTGATCCAGAAAAGCGCAAAGACATTTATGCTTCTCCCTTGCAGGCGACGGTTGAGCAACTCAAAGGCTTGCCAAGAGCATTAATTGTGGTTGCAGAGAGCGATATCTTGCATGACGAAGGCACAGCTTATGGACGCAAGCTCGATGAAGCTGGGGTCGAGGTTACAACTGTGCAGTACAACGGCATGATTCATGACTTCGGGCTATTGAATGGTTTAGCTGAGTTGCCAGAAACCCGTTCTCTGTTTGTTCAAGCAGCAGCTGAATTAAAGAAACATCTGCAATAGGATGCGATCGTTTCCCGTTATGCCAAACTTCGGAGGTTTAACCCCTTATACCGAAATATCATATCTCATTTTTAGTACAAACCTCCGAGGTTTGCGTAAGTCTTGAACATGCGGCATAACAAGTCAATCTCGACTGGTCATTATTGAATTAAGGCAGAAAACTAATAGATACAGCTTCTAATCTGCTCTTAGCATTTTCAGTGAACTATTTACCAAGATTGATCATGACTGCAATTCGCATTGAAACCGATAGCCTGGGTGAAGTCAAAGTTCCCAGTGACAAACTCTGGGGAGCCCAAACCCAGCGTTCGCTCGAACACTTCAGCATTGGAGAGGACTTAATCCCACGCGAGATGATTGTTGCCTATGCGGTACTCAAGAAAGCAGCGGCGATTGTCAATCATCAAGCTCAACGATTAGGTGACGAACAAAAGAATCTAATTTGCCAGGTTTGTGACGAGATTTTAGCAGGACAACACGTCGATCAGTTTCCTCTACATGTTTGGATGACAGGCAGCGGTACGCAATTCAATATGAATGTCAATGAAGTGATTTCTAATCGTTGCTGTCAACTCGTCGGAAAGCCATTGGGCAGTAAAACACCTGTGCATCCAAACGACCATGTGAATATGTCGCAATCATCCAATGATTCATTTCCGTCTGCAATGTATATTGCAACAGCACAAAGAGTAAATGAAGCGTTGATTCCGGCTGTTAAAGTATTACAAAATGCGCTAAATTCTAAAGCAGAAGACTGGAAAGATATTGTTAAAATTGGTCGTACTCACCTTCAGGATGCTACTCCACTCACATTGGGACAAGAATTTTCGGGTTACGTAGGCTTATTAGACGGTAATCTAGAGCGTTTAGCCGATAGCTTGAAAGGAGTATATCAACTAGCGTTGGGAGGAACGGCAGTCGGCACAGGAATTAATTCAACGCCTGAGTTTGCAGAAGCCGTTGCAGCAGAGATTGCTCAACTCAGCGGGCTACCCTTTGTCAGTGCTCCTAACAAATTTACGGTGCAGGGTAGCCATGATGCGCTGGTGATGCTTAGTGGAGCGCTGAAGACTTTGGCAACCTCTTTGTACAAAATTGCGAATGATATTCGTTTATTGAGTTGTGGACCTCGCTGTGGTTTTCACGAACTGGATATTCCTGCCAATGAACCAGGCTCATCCATTATGCCTGGTAAGGTGAATCCAACCCAGTGTGAAGCTCTGACAATGATTGCAGTACAAGTCATGGCAAATGATGTAGCAGTGACGTTTGGTGGGGCGAGTGGCTATCTGGAGATGAATGTTTATAAGCCAGTAATCATTCACAATGTCATGCACTCGATTCGGATTATCAGCGATGGATGTCACAACTTTAGTCGGTTTTTGGTGACAGGAATGCAGCCCAACCAAAAACAAATTAGTGCCTTTGTGGAGCGATCGTTGATGTTAGTAACGGCTCTCAGTCCGATGATTGGGTACGACAAAGCCTCGCAAGTGGCGCACTATGCCCTCAATCATGATCTGACGCTAAAGGAAGCTGTGTTAAAACTGGGTTACGTTTCTGCTGACGAGTTTGACCGAGTCGTTGATCCAGCTAAGATGGTTCATCCTTATGTTGCAAAGTAAACATTAGACCTCTTTCAAATCATGGTCAAAGCCCGCACACAACCTAATCAAAAAATTGAATTGGAAAGAAGTTTCTTGAACTCAATTGATGTGACAAGTTAGCACCTGAAGGAGTTGAAGTAATGAACTACGAAATTAACCGGAACGGCAAACGCGGAATTGAACTTCTCCATGATCCATCGCTGAATAAATCTACTGCCTATACAGAGGCAGAACGGCAGGCGTTGGGACTGGTGGGGCTAGTTCCTGATGTCACCGAATCGGAAGATCTGCAATTGCGCCGCGTGATGCAGCAGCTTGGTCATAAGAACACCGATCTTGATCGCTATATTTACCTGATCAATTTGCTCGATCACGACGAAACCCTATTTTTTCGGACGATTATGTCAGAACCAGCACGGTTTTTGCCGATTGTCTATGACCCGACAATCGGAGAAGCCTGCCTCAAGTTTGGATATATCTTTCGGAATCCCAGAGGAATGTATGTGTCGATCGAGCGGCGAGGGCAGGTGAAGAAAATTCTCCAGAATTGGCCAGTTAAGGATGTGAGAGTTATTTGCGTCACGGATGGAGGACGGATTCTTGGATTAGGCGATCTGGGTGCGAACGGCATGGGTATTCCGATTGGCAAACTGCAACTTTACACGGCAACTGCTGGAGTGCCGCCTACAGGACTGCTGCCCATCTACCTGGATGCTGGGACTAACAACGAACAATACCTCCACGATCCGCTGTATTTAGGTCTTCGCAAGACACGTCCGTCAACCGAGGAACTGTACAGCTTCGTCGATGAATTTGTGGATGCCGTACAGGAAGTGTTTCCTAAATGCTGTATTCACTTTGAAGACTGGACGGGAGTTGATGCGGTACATCTGTTGGAACGTTATCGAAACAAAGTATCTTGCTACAACGATGATGTGCAGGGAACAGCAGGGATTACCCTGGCTGGTATGATTAACGCAACGAAACTCAAGGGGACACAACTTAAGGATGAGAAGTATTTGTTCCTAGGTGCAGGATCAGCGGCGATCGGTCTGGCAAACCTGCTCTGTACAGCGCTCGTGGCACAGGGAATGACGCTGGAAGATGCCCAGTCACGGGTGTCTATGTTCGACATCAACGGCTTGCTGGAACCAACCCGCACGGATCTCGTGGATTTCCAGAAACCTTATGCACATTCGCATCCGCCAACTAAAGACTTTGTAGCTGCTATTGAAAGCATCAAGCCCACGACCATCATTGGGGTCAGTACAGTTGGTGGTGCTTTCACCCAACAGGTAGTTGAAACCATGTCGCAGCTTAATGATCGCCCTGTAATTATGGCACTGTCGAACCCGACTGAACATGCAGAATGCACACCTGAGCAGGCGTATACCTGGTCGAAGGGCAAGGCAATTTATGCGGCTGGAGTGCAGTTCCCACCCGTTCACTTGAATGGTCAAACCTTTCTGCCGGGACAAGCTAACAATTTCTACATCTTTCCAGCGGTTGGGTTAGCGATCTATGCTACAGCAGCAAAGCGGGTTTCTGATGAAATGTTTATTGAAGCAGCAGCAGCGGTTGCCGATCAGGTGCCGGAAGACCTGTTGAAGCAGGGACTCATTTATCCGCCGCAGTCGAACATCCTGGAAACCGAGATTAAGACCGCAATACGGGTGGCAAAACTGGTGTTTGACAGTGGACTGGCACGGGTTGATCGCCCTGCCAACATTGATGCATTCATCCGTCAGCACGTTTACAAGCCGGAGTATAAGACACTCGTTTGAGAAAATTTGATTATGTTGCTAACGCCGTTCTTTCTACAGGCAACTAGCCTCGAAGAAACGGTGATAGCTTCTCGGAGCTATGACTCTGCACCTGTTCAAAGGGATCGTTCTTAGGACTTACGCACTGTACAGATTGAGCATCATGTGTATGAACGCGCATTCAATGGTTTGCGACCACAACTTGTAAGGTGGGCAGTGCCCTAAAATTATGTCTAGATTATCAGGTTTTACTCACCACTGCCCACCCTACAGTCTAAAGAACATATTTGAGGACTTTCGTCAATCCGTAAGCTTTAGTTCTATAAATTACTTTGAAGTATTTACCCACTATGAACACTCACACACCAAGCGCCAAGGACATCATCGGTGCATCCCCGTTGTTCGCGATCGAAAACGAAGCACCTGCCAAGCTGATTGTTGATCCACCGCTTCCCGAACCACTGTCCCAGGGTCGTGTCTTCATCCAGTATCGGACGGAGAACCTGCGCGTGTTGCCAGTGTTTGGCAAAGGTGCCCTCGATGTATCGCCGCGTATCGGACACATCCACGTTACCGTCGATGATGCGTCCTGGCACTTTGCCGATGCCAGCGGTCAAACGATCATCCTGGTTGGACTGAAACCTGGAGCGCATAAGGTGTTGATCGAATTAGCTGACCCCACGCACAAAGTCATTACCAGCGAAACAGTAACGTTCACGCTGCCCGATGCTAAGTAAGGAGAGAACGGCAGAGACTGAATACGACAATCGATTTTTAGTGCAAGCGTAGTAAAGATTTCATAGCCATTTTTGAAAGGGTCTACTGTATGAGACGGATTGCTTTATTGCTGGTTACAGTTGTAATGGTCGCCAGCGTGGTTGCCTGCATGGTTCCACCATCTCAACACGCTGATGCACAGCCCCCCCCATCTCAACACGCTAATGCACAGCTCCCCCCGGTTCTCGGAGACAAAATCCCCCCCGGATACCGCTACTGGCCGTTGATCTCCGTGGCCCGCGAAAAAGGCGACCTCAACGATATACGCGCCAAATTGGGCAATGACGTAGCGATCAAGGCATACCGGGAAGGAAAACTTCCCTTCCCGGACGGCACAATCATTGCCCGGCTCGCCTGGAATTACGTCCCGTCGGAGGTAAACGACCAAGCCTTTGGCCATTTCCAATCTTTCGTAGCTGGGTCCCCCAAGGAGAAGGAGGGGGTTCAGTTTATGGTCAAGGACTCAAGAAAATACGCCTCGACCGGCGGCTGGGGGTACGCTCAATTTAACGACGGCAAACCTGGCAACGTGGCGGTACAAAACAGCTGCTTTTCCTGCCACACGTTCGTCAAAGATCGCGACTTTGTCTTTACGAATTTCGCGCCTTGAAGGCCGAAGGTGTGTTAGCTAATGTCGTGAGTTTCAGAAAGTAATGATTTAATTTATGCTCACAACCCGTTTCTATTGCTGCAATGGATGTGTATCGTTGGCGGCATAGCCCAGATTAATTTCAGTTTCATTTTCAGTCTTAAGAAAAATCGCTAAAATGCTTTTACAATTTGAGTTTTAAAGATTTTAGGTAAAAATCGTTGAAATGCTATGAACTCTAAACAACCCATAAGCAGTCAAGTCACTCCAGCCGAATATCAACTGTTGCTGAAGTTGCGGGAGCAAGATCCTGCTCAAAATCCACCTAAGCTGCGTTTGTCTTTCGGAGAGCGCATTGCTGATCAGGTTGCCACCGTTATGGGTTCTTGGCGTTTCATCATTGCTCAAAGCTGCTTTCTGGCAGTTTGGGTGATTCTGAATGTTGTTGCCGTGGTTAGACACTGGGACCCTTATCCGTTTATCCTGCTGAATTTAATGCTTTCGTTTCAAGCTGCTTATGCCGCTCCCATTATTATGATGAGCCAAAATCGGCAAGCTGCGATTGACCGACAAGAAGCTAAACACGATTATGAAATTAATATGAAAGCCGAATTGGAAATTGAACTTTTACACGATAAAATCACGCTTCTAAAAGAAGAGGAAATTGCAGAACTTATTAAGCTGGTACAAAAGCAAAATCAACAAATAGAGCAGTTAAAAACATTTTTGATACAAAGATAAATCAACGATGCTTGATGGGTGAGTTTGTCAATCCTAAATGGCTTAAGATGATGGCTTGGACAATTGCTGTCTTGATGGTTGGACTCAATAGCTGGTTACTGATTCAAGTCGCAATAGACGGGATTAAGTTTTAATTGCAGCGTCTCCCTTTGTGCGCATCATCTGCTTGCTCTCCCTTAACTTTTAGATGCACCCAAATTAAGGTGGATGCTGAACCTGAACTTAAGGTGGATGTCATGCTAATACCTGAGGTGGCTCAAAACGTGAACTCTGAGGTGACGACAGATTTGAGTTTGCCCTTTAGATTAAGAACATACAAACAGTTGTAGAATTAAAGAAAAGAGATGTCACAGTGCCGCTTGTACCGTGAATACTCTTGCCTACTGAAACTACGAGTAACCTGAAGTTTGCCGCAATCATTTGTGAAACATAACTGCAGATGACTGTTGCGATCTAGTAGTAATGGCGCTAGATAAGGTTCGATACTATCAAAGATAAAGTTTTTGACATGAGTAATTTGAATCAGTTTGGCACCTATTCTAACATCGGCACGTACCTGGCTGAACTTCTGCAAACGATCAAGATAGAGCACTATTTCACCGTTCCTGGTGATTACAACCTGGTTCTCCTTGACCAAATGTTAAAGAACCCTAATTTGCAGATGATCAACTGCTGTAATGAGCTTAATGCCGGATATGCAGCCGATGGCTATGCTCGCAGCAAGGGAGTATCGGCAGTGGTGGTCACGTTTACGGTTGGAGGGTTAAGCTTGGTGAATGCTATAGCGGGTGCCTACGCTGAAGATCTACCTGTGATTGTGATTTCCGGCGGACCCAATTCCAATGATCGCGCTCAGCACCATCTGATTCATCATTCCACTGCTAGCTATGATTTCAATCAGTCCTACCGCATCTTTCGAGAAATCACTGCCGAAGCGGTTGTGATTCGACACATTGAGGATGCTCATCGCCTGTTGCATCGGGCGCTAGAAGCCGCTATTCAGAAGCGTAAACCCGTCTACATTGAAATTGCTTCCAACTTGGTCACTGTCCCACTTCCCAAATCTGTACCATTGCAGCTCAAACGTCATGTGGAAAGCAATCCTGTCGCATTAGAAGCAGCAGTTGCAGCGGTTGCCGCTAAGCTGAATCAGGCGGTTAAACCTGCCCTGGTAGCTGGGGTGAAATTACGGGCGTTTGAGGCGATCGATGCGTTTCATAAACTCGCTGACCGTTCTGAGTATGCGGTTGCGGTCATGCCGAACGCCAAAGGCATGTTTCCTGAAACTCATCCCCAATACATTGGCTGCTATTGGGGACAGGTCAGTAGTCCTGGCTGTGCCGAAATCATTGAATCCTGTGATGCTTACTTGTTTGCAGGTCCCATCTTTAACGATTACACCACCGTTGGCTGGTCTGTGCTGATCGCTTCTGAAAAGCTAATTGAAGTACAGCCCGATCGCGTGATATTGAATGGACAGGAATATGCTCAGGTCTACATGCAGGAGTTTCTCGCTGCTCTAGCCGAGTCCATTCAGCCCAATGACACCTCTTTCAAGGCATTCAAGCGTATTCATGAATCCCCTTTGCCTGCTCAAGTTCTGCCAAACGAGGCTCCTTTGACTACGCGGACGATTCGCGAACAAGTTCAGTCCATCCTGACCAGCGACTCGGCGCTATTGGTGGAAACGGGAGATTCCTGGTTTAACGGGCAGAAAATCACGCTGCCCGATGGCTGTCTCTACGAGTTTCAGATGCAATATGGTTCGATCGGCTGGGCAACCGGAGCATTGCTGGGTTATGCTCTGGCACTGAATCAACAAAAACGAGTCATTGCCCTGATTGGAGACGGCTCATTTCAACTGACGGCTCAGGAAGTCTCCACCATGATTCGTTATGGGTTAAATCCAATTATTTTTCTGATCAACAACCGTGGCTACACGATCGAAGTGGAAATTCACGACGGTCCTTATAACAACATCAAAAATTGGGACTATGCCGGTCTGGTGCAGGTCTTCAATGCAGGTGAGGGCAAGGGCTGGAGCCGTCGAGTGCAAACAGTCGGTGAACTGACTGAAGCCATCGAGCAAGCTCAAGCTCATCAGGGATTAGCTTTGATTGAATGCATCATCGATCGCGATGACTGCACCAAAGAACTGCTGGAATGGGGTAGCCGAGTTGCGGCGGCGAATAGTCGTCCCCCTCAGATTTAACAAACTAAAGAACTAACCAAAGAATTAATCACAACAAAAGGTAAAACCATGATTCAAACCATTGCGAATACCCAATCATCTCAACTGCACGGTTCCGATATCCTCCACAACCCTCACCTGAACAAATCTACGGCCTTCACCGCAGCAGAACGCGAGTCACTCGGCTTAGTTGGACTCCTGCCAGAGGGATTGGAGAGCGAGGAAACTCAGATCCAACGGGTGATGCAGCACCTCGGACACAAAACGACCGATCTGGACAAATACATTTATCTCTCCGCTCTACAGGACAATGAGGAAACCCTGTACTTCAAAACGCTGATGTCCGATCCAGCCCGCTTCATCCCGCTGGTCTACACCCCAACAGTGGGAGAAGCCTGTCAAAAGTTCGGACACATTCTGCGGCGACCGAAAGGGCTTTACCTTTCCATTACTCACCGGGGACGGATCAAGGAGATCCTGCAACATTGGCCTGAGCGGGATGTGCGCTTTATTGTTGTCACCGATGGCGAACGAATTCTCGGTTTAGGCGATCTCGGTGTCAACGGCATGGGCATTCCGATCGGCAAACTGTCCCTTTACACCGCTTGTGCAGGTGTGCCACCCCAGTACACCTTGCCGATTACCCTGGATGTTGGCACCAACAACGAGAGCCTGCTGAGCGATCCGCTGTACCTGGGTTTGCGACAGCCTCGTGTGCGAGGGGAAGACTATGATGCGTTTATTGAGGAGTTTGTGACAGCAGTTCAGGATGTATTTCCCGGTTGCTGCATTCAGTTCGAGGACTTTGCCAATATTCACGCGATTCCAATTTTGGCACGCTATCGCGATCGCGTCTGCTGCTTCAATGATGATATCCAGGGGACGGCAGCAGTGGCAGCGGCGGGAATCCTGGCTGCCCTTCGTCTCACAGGTGGAAAAATGTCTGAGCAAACCTTCCTTTTTCTGGGAGCAGGCTCGGCAGGTACAGGCATTGCTGATTTATTAGCTCAGGTGATGATGCAAGAAGGACTGTCGGCAGAACAGGCTCGCGGTCGCTGCTGGCTATTTGACCGCAAAGGATTGCTCCAGTCCAACCGGACTGATCTGGCTGACTTTAAGAAGCCTTTCGCCCATCCCCACGCTCCTATCGATGACTTTGCTGCCGCGATTGCTGATCTCAAGCCCACCGCAATTATTGGAGTCAGCAGCTTGGCAAAAGCCTTCAACCAGCAGGTAATCGAGACAATGGCGCGAGTCAATCAGCGTCCGATCATCTTTCCATACTCCAACCCTACCTCGCATTCAGAGTGTACAGCGCAAGAGGCGTACAAGTGGTCAGAGGGGCGGGCGGTGTTTGCCAGCGGCAGTCCTTTTCCACCTGTGAAGTATGGAGATAAAACCTTTGTTCCTGGGCAAGGCAACAACGTCTACATCTTTCCCGCGATGGGAATGGCAGTTTACGCGACTCAAGCCAAGCGAGTCACCGATGAGATGTTTATCACAGCAGCGAAGGCGTTGGCAGAACTGGTTTCACCCTCTGACCTGGCAATGGGGCTAGTCTATCCGCCGCAGTCAGAAATTTTCAAGACATCGTTGCACATTGCTCAAAAAGTTGCTGAAGTTATCTTTGCGAAAAATCTGGCTGGAGTGCCAAAGCCAAGCAATCTGCAAGCTTTCATTGAATCGCAAGCCTACACACCTGAATACAGAAGCCTTGTCTAACGCTGCACCTGTTCATCTGGCAATCCACTTTACAGCCATTTTCATGTAAACAAACCACAGTCATAGGGGTGCTCTTGCTTGCGCCTTTACAAACGGTGTGGTTCATTTAGGCAGATCCAAAAAATAAAATATCCCACCGTACTCGTTATCGGGTGTGCAAAACGGTTATTAGTGTTGGAGCAAGCGCCTTTCAGGCTGGGCGACCGCGGGATATTTTATTACTGGTAAGTACCTTAGGTGAAAACTGCTATAATTAACCATCGACACATCTAAAACATTACCCCCAACTTTTGTCAGTCAACCAGGGGCTAACAATGGAATCACCTGACACATCAAGCAACGTACAGATGCCTGTTCAACAGGGTGGACAGCACCCAGAATCATCAACGGGAGTTTTGGACAAGAATAAACCCGAAATTAAACCTGATCAGTCTGAGTCGGGACTTCAAAAGTCAAACGCGGTTGAAAAGAGCGGGGAAATTCGGCTGCGATTACTTCCGGTTGGAGTGCTGTTCATCGCCTTTGTCCTTTGGGGAGTGTTTGGGAAGATTCCCAATCGGGCTGAGGGACGGGCAGGTATTTTGATTCCTCGCTCCAGCATTGCGATTCAACCGCGTGAAGGGGGTCGGGTATTGGCGTTGAATATTCGACCAGGTGATACTGTAAAGATTGGGCAAGTATTAGCAACGATGGAGTTTCCTGAACTGGAAACAGAATTGCAAGACAAGCGCGGTCGCCTTGCAGATCTCAAGGCACAAAACAACCAAATTGGTTCCGTTCAAACGAATCGTAGTCAACTCAATTCAAGCGCTGTAGCACAGAAGCGTCAGGCAAATTTGGGTCAGATTGAATCGCTGCGGGTGCAATTGGCGAGCAATCAGAGCCAGCGAGAAGCGTACCTCGATCACCTCAAGTACCTGCATAGCTTTAAAGCATCTACGGATGAGAGACTCTCCGCTTACAATGCTTTGGCAAAAGAGGGGGCTGTCCCTCGGATTGGATTCCAACCGTATTTCTTTCAATTCAGTCAACAAGAAGTTGCCAACTCAGTGAACCAGACGCAAGTCGCCCTCGATCGCCTCAAGGGAGAAGATGAGAACCTAAGAGCACAGATGCAAACCCTGACAGCAGCGAATGAGGCACTGACTACCGAGAAGCGCAGTATCGACCTGCAAGATACCGTCAGTGATGTCACTCGATATAATGCGATTTCCGACCAACAACGCGATATCAACACCTTACAAACTAGAATTCGTGCCAATAGCCAGGTCGTCAGTCTCTACAACGGTAAAGTTGAGGAAATTTCTGTCAATTCAGGTGAAGTAGTGCCTCCGAGTGGTCGCATCGGCAGGCTGGCAGTCGATAACCCCAATGCCAAAGTCAATGTGGTGGCACTGTTCAAAGTGGGTGATGCAAAGCAGTTAGCACCAGGAATGGAAGTCGAAGTTATTCCTGATTTATACGATCGCGAACGCTATGGTGGCATCGTTGCAAAAGTCATTCAGGTGGCTCAACAGCCAGTCACCGCATCCGAATTATCCAATCTGGTCGGCAGTCAGGATCTGGCAGAGAAGCTGTTATTGGGACGCGATAAGGACGATCGCGATAAGCCTCAACCGATAAACGCCAGCGTGACGAAGGTGATCCTGGAACTCCAAACGGACTCTCATACACCCAGTGGCTTTAAGTGGACTGAAGGTAAGGGAGCACCCAGAGCAATTACAGACGGGACAACTGCTGATGTCAATGCTGTAATTGAGGAGCGATCGCTCCTTAGTTACTTAACTCCCGCTTTTCGTTGGATTACGGGAGTATACTGATACTAATTTTTAATTGGAGCCGAATGCTATGCAACATTCTAATAGACGGGCGAAGTGGTGGGCTTGGTGGCTGAAGTGGTGGGTAATTGCAGCCGCGATCGTGTTTATCTTGATGGTCTTTAGTGAGCCACCCCAGCTTTGGTTCTGGTTGGTCGCGTTTTTTGCGCTACTTCTCTATTCTGTTGAACGCGCAATCAACGAGTAAATAAAAGATCGCGTCCTACAACCTCGAAAACGATGGGTCACATTTCCGGCTGAAGTTTAGAGGAGAAGCAAATTCTTTGGATACTCAGTACTCAACGATCATCAAACAGGGATTGAAATTTTCACTTGGTGCTGCCCTACTGGGTAGCTTTTTCTGGCATCGGGCAGATGTATTAGATAACTATGTTTATCCCGTTTTTGGCTATGTCTCCGTTCTGATTGAACCCGCCGCAGGGGGCGCAATCATCGCGGGTCTGGGACGAGTCGGCGGCAGTGCCTTGGGCGGATTCATCGCTGCTGTCTTAGTGAATTCATTTGGTCTTTATGGCTCAGGCTTATTTATCATTCCGCCGATTACTTACATCCTATCTGCCTTAATTTGTGAAACCTATCGCTGGCAGGCAGCCTATTCTCAAGCAACATTGCTGGGAGTGCTGATTGCAATGAGATCAGTTGGGACATCAGATCAGCAAAATATATGGCTGTACCTCAAATCACGTTTGATTGATAACTGGATTGGCGTTGCGGTGGGAATTGCCGTAACCCTGCTGTTTTGGCGACAGGATACTCGCACTGAGTTAACCAGAAACTTGAAACAGTTTTTGCAGGGTGTACCTCATTTGTTTCACTTAATTGTGAATCAGTATGCCATGTCTCCCCAGTTGGAGAATACCGAAAATAATCATACTCCTGTTCTTCCCGCCTTTGTGCCGCCAGCCTCGCTACTCAGTCGGCTGACAAAAACCACACAAGCCAGCTTGACAACTTTGACAAAAGCTGCTTATGAATTTCAGAGTCAGACGCTAACGGAGGAGAATTGGAGTGCAATTTTAACCAGTCAAAGCCAGCTTTCCCGCCAATTGGCAGATATGCTGGCTCTTGCCGATCAAAATGAGCAAACGTTAGCTCGTCAGTTTAGGGTTGAATTAAATCAGTTTGCTCAACATCTGGAAAAAAGCTGTGATGAGTTAAGCACGTTAGCGCAGCGAGTAAAGAGCGAAGCGCAGATCGCCAATACGTCCCATTCTTTTAATCCTGATCTTTCTGAACTAGAGCAAGACTTAGCCATTATCAAAGATAAACTTAATCACCTGCGCTCCACCGGAGAAATTGGCGAATACAACATTTCAGAAACATTGCGATTCTTTCAATTGCTCCAGCTTCTGATCCAATTTACCCAGGAGTTGCGATCGCTGCAAAATCGACTGCTCTATAAAGCGAATGTTGCTGCAACCCATCAGCGAAGGAAACTCTTGACCTTCCCGAAGCGCACGTCTATATCGATGAAGCGGGCGATCGAAATTGTTGGTATGGGCATTGCGATCGGAATGGTAATCGCCATTGTTCACCATATCGATTTCCCCTATCCTTCTGCATATGAGACAGGGGCTGAAGTTATTATTGTTGCCCTAATTACAATACTCGTTCAACCGACACGGGGAAGGGCGATCGCGCTCAGTCTAGCTGCCGTCATTTGTTTCTGGATCAGCCTTTTCTTGATCTATCTCCTGGCTATTTCCTTTGGCTATAATCCTATCACCTGCTGTGTGGTTTACTTTTTTATTTATGTCTGCTGTGCCTTATTGGGATTTACCCCGATTGCTCGTGTGGGTGCCATTATTGCAGCCGATTGGCTCGGAAAAGACATTTTCCCTTTCTTTTATGAGGGACTAGCAGCGGTGGTAATTGCCATTCCCTGTGGCGTGTTGATTGCTTTATTGATTACAACCGTATTCATGGGTGGCTCTGCTGCAAATGGATTAGAAAAGAGTTTTGCTCAAACCTTTAAGCAACTTGGACAGCTCTATCAATCTCTGTTAACAACTTATCTTCAGGGTGCAACCCCATCCCTAGAAATCACTCAACTGAAAGCAACCCTTGCAAAGACGATTGCTCAACATCCAATGGGTTTAAAGGTTGCGGGTCTTGAGCAAGGTTCGGGTGGATTGGCAACCAAGCATAAAAATCTTTGGAATTTCTTGCTGGGTTACGAACAAACGCTTTTTGCCCAACTTGGAACATTGGCAGATGAATTGCAACAACCGATGCCCGATGCGATTCGACAACAGTATTTATCAGAACTCCAGGCGATCGCCCAGCAAACGGTCGATGCGTTTAATCAACTATCGGCAATGATTACCGCTCCAATGCTCCCGCAATTCTCTCAGGGATCATCCTTAGTCCGGGAAATTGAATCGATTGAACAGCACCTTTTGAGGCGGCGAGTTGAAAGTCGAAGCTATCCCCTCGAACAATTAATCGCGTTCAGTTCCACCTTTATGACGATGAAAGCGATCGCCAGTAATCTGAACCGAATGAGCCAGACTTTACCAACCTATGCTCAGTAGGGTTATGACTACATTGTAATTGGTGCAGAGGCAGGCTGTATTGTCGCCAATCGTCTGACGGAGGACAGTTTCACAGAGGACAGAGAAACATGAGGAGACATAAATGAACAGTGAATACTACGATGACATTGTGATTGGCGGCGGCAAAGCGGGTAAAACACTGGCACCTGCATTAGCTGCGAATGGACGAAAAATCGCTCTGGTAGAACGTAGCTTAACCATGATTGGGGGTGGTTGCATTAACATCGCCTGTATTCCCACTAAAACGATGGTGGCAAGCGCGGAGGTCGCTCATACAGTGCGGAACAGCGCGGCTTATGGCGTGAAGACCAATCAACCCACCGTTGATTTAGCAGCGGTCATCCAACGGAAGCGATCGGTTGTGTTAGCTGCGCGTGAAATAAATTTGCACAATTTGGAAGGATCTCTGGGTGAAAATTTGATCATTGGTACAGCACGATTTGTTGATGCTAAAACGATCGAAGTCACAAATGCCGCAGGCAATACTGGTTTACTTGCCGCAGAACGGTTGTTTATCAATACAGGCACACGACCGTTGATTCCACCCGTACCCGGACTCAAAGAAACTGGGTTTTTGACAAGTGAGTCGATCATGGAGCTAAAACAGTTGCCTGAACACCTGATCGTTCTCGGTAGTGGCTATATTGGTTTAGAGTTTGCCCAGATGTTTCGGCGCTTTGGCTCTCGCGTTACTGTCATTGGGCAAAGTGAGCAAATCCTGTCACAGCAAGATCCAGATATAGCGATCGCAGTTCAAACATTGCTGGAACAAGATGGTATTGAATTCTTGCTGAAGGCAAAGGTGTTGAGGGTCGATTACACTGGTAATGAAACCATCCTTCAAATCCAAGTTGCTGATCGTGAAATCACCCTCCAGGGGTCGCATTTGCTCGTCGCCGTTGGTCGTGCGCCCAATACCGATAGCTTAAATTTAGCTGCTGCTGGTGTGGCAATCAATACACGCGGATTTATTCAAGTCAATGATCGCTTAGAGACGAACATTCCGGGGATTTGGGCGTTAGGCGACATCAACGGCGGCCCGCAATACACTCATATATCGCTCGATGATTATCGCATTCTCAAAGCTAATTTAATTGATGGGGGCAACCGTAGTACACGGGATCGATTGGTTCCATCCTGTCTGTTCATCAATCCAGAACTCGCTCATGTGGGTTTGACTGAAACTGAAGCACGGCAACAAGGATATGCTATCCGCGTGGCGAAGGTGGATGCGTCAGCCGTTCCTAGAGCGAAAACACTCGGTCAAACCGATGGACTTCTGAAGGCGATCGTAGATACAGATACAGGTCATATTCTAGGGTGTTCCCTGTTGTGTCATGAAGCAGGTGAAGTGATTTCAACGGTGCAGATGGTGATGCAAGCTCATATGCCCTACACCGTTCTGCGCGATGGTATTTTGACTCATCCCACGATGACCGAAGGGTTAAATATATTGTTTTCCAAGTTGTAAGGAGACAGCAATTGCAGCCCAAGGACTTATCAAAGAAACGACATTTCACTCTTGAAGGTCAATATACAACCACAGACAACTGCCTACTTTATCCCCTTGTTTTCTGCCGGGAATGCGGACAAGATTACTATGTTGTGCGCTATGCTGATAAGCACATCTAATGGGTAGATTGGCATCAACTTCCCCACCAACGCGCTCCTTGCCACAGAGTTGCAACACCCATCGCTAACCAATGTCGTTGGGCACGTTTTGGGTCAGTAATCTTGGTACGATGCCAACAAAAACCGCCGCGTTTACCATCTTTAAACAGACACTCAATCCAACAACGCATTGCATACCAGCAAGCATCCGTATCTTCTGGTAGTAAATCGGTGAGGATTAACCAAGGATCGGCATATCCTTGATCATGACGAGCTAATAAAGTACATTCAACCCTTGTTAGTTTTAAAACAAGTGACTCGAGCAGTGAATGACTGACCAACTTGTAGCACAAGAGCATTTAAAGGCTGCAAATTAAAAAGTTGTTCACAAAGATAATCCACTCTTGAAAACGAAGTCATCCCTTCAATAATCTTGACTCGAAAGGATTAGTTTTATAGTAACATTAACCCATTGCGTTAGTTACAAAAAAGTAGATATAGCATGATTAGTAAAACATCTAAAATCGGTATTATTGGTGCAGGTAATGTAGGTGCAGAGGTTGCAAATGCTTTAGTCCTACTCGGTAAATGTGTAAGGGTCGTCCTTTTTGACCGAACCTTATCAAAAGCTGAGGGGCAAGCATGGGATATTGAAGACAGCATTCCCCTACTTAAAGAGATGGAGATCATACCATCAAATCAGTATGAAGATCTAGCTGATTCAGATATCATTATTGTGACTGTTGGAGTGCAGCAAAAACAAGGACAGACCCGATTAGATACATTGAGCGACAATGCAGAGATTATACGTTCGACAATAAAAGAATTGGATCGAGTTGCACCAAATTCAATCGTACTTATCGTTAGCAATCCAGTGGATGTACTCACACGGATTGCAATCGCTACTTCCACCAGAGCAGAAAACCTAATTTTCGGTTCGGGAACCGTTCTTGATACTGCTAGACTGAGATATCAACTTGGAAAGCGACTAAATATTGCCAAACAAGACGTTCATGCTTATGTGATTGGAGAGCATGGAGACAGTGAATTTGTCGTTTGGTCTAGTGCATTTATTGGGGGAATTTCGTTAATTGAATTTCCCATTCCACAAGGAACAACGCTAGAACAAATTCAGCAAGAGTACGCACAGTTAACTCGTAAACGAGGCTATAACATTTTTGAACGCAAAGGAAATACAAGCTATGGTATATCAATAGTAGTTTGTCAGTTAGTTGATACCATTCTGCGAGATGAAAAGCAGATATTTCCAGTATCGGCCAGAGCAGATTCTAACTATGGAGTTGGCAGTGAAGTTGTTCTTGGACTTCCATGTATCATTGGCTCAACAGGTATTGAGCGCCAACTGCTGTTATCAAGAAATGCTCATGAACAACGCTTATTAGAAGAATCAGCCACCAAACTCAATGAAGCTTATAATTCTTTGCATAATTAAAATCAACTAAAATCATATCACCTTCGAGCATTACGTTACTGGCAAGGTGAATTACCTGGTACTGATCTGCCATTAGGCATATTTGGTGAAAATTTCACGACCACTGGACTCACAGAAGAAGAACTGAACATTGGGGATTGCTTCCATCTATCGTTATGAAGGAATGAGTCATGGGTTTAGTCGCGTATTCTTTGCGCCGACTTATACCCTTTCACTTTAAGGTTGATACAAATGGGGGGCAGGAAGCAGGGGGCACCCGAGCAGGGGGAAAGAATTATAAACCAATCATTTGTATCAGGGATTTCGTGAAATGGTATTACTTATTTCTCACAAAAGTGCATAAGTTAATTTTGCTTGCATTTATTACAAATAGAAGGAAAGTTCAAAAGGCTTAACTTTTATTTAGCCACTTAGGTAGCTCTTAATGCATACAACAAAATTTGTCAATGCCTAAGTTCTAAATAACTTGCTTAACTTAAAAAGAGGACTTGCATTATGACTCAACAAATCATTCGTGAAGCACCCACCCCTCCTCCTTTGGCGGGTCAACTCCTAAGCAAAATGCGCCCACCTACGCCCGATGAACCAGTTCTCCGTGTGAACAATATTCAAGGCAACATTTTGGGTGGCTTCAATAAAGACTTACAGACACTCCTCTTTCTAGAAATTGAAAATGCTTGTGCCTTCAAGCAATGGCTCAAGACGCAGATTCAGTTCATTGCCACTGCGTCAGAAGTGATTGCCTTTAACCGCATATTCAAAGCCACTCGAAAACGGCGGGGTCGTGAAGGCAGTGTTAAAGCAACCTGGGTCAATGTAGCCTTCTCTTTTGAGGGACTAAAGAAACTAACTAACGATGCTGATGCTTTCACAGATGAAGCATTTAAATCTGGTCTAGCAGCACGCGCCGCTCAACTGAACGACCCAGTGGATAAGGACGGCAAACCCATAGGCTGGGTTGTGGGTGGACCAGACAACGGCAAAGTTGACGTGGTTTTCATTGTTGCGAGCGATGAGCATAGCGACTTGCAGGCAGAAGTCGCGCGGATTGTAGAAAGCATTGTGACATTCCCAAAAGGGAGCGGTGCCAAAATCACTTTTATTGAAGAGGGTGCTACTTTACCCCCGCCCCTTTCAGGACATGAGCACTTCGGCAACTTAGATGGACTCTCACAACCTGGTATTCGTGGTAGGGTTTCTGATGATCCCAAAGACGTTCTCACTCCTCGGGAAAATCCAGAGGATCCGAACCAAGGCAAACCAGGGCAGGATCTTCTCTGGTCAGGAGAGTTTGTTTTTGGCTATGAGGGTCAGGATGGGAGTGCCAAGACCTTGGATGATAGCAAGGGTGAGGTGGTATCGGCAGGACCTAGCTGGGCAGATGATGGCTCTTACCTTGTGTTCCGCCGGTTACGTCAAGATGTGTTCAAGTTCCATGAATTTCTCAAGGATACTGCTGAAGACTTAGACACCAACCCCAGAAAGGTCAGCGCGAAGCTGGTTGGTCGTTGGCCTAGTGGTGCTCCTACTGTCCGCACACCTGAAAAAGATAACCCAAGTTTAGGTGATGATGAGCTCGCCAACAATGATTTTGAATTCAACGGCGAAGATGCACCAGATGAGAAAGGATTCAAGAACGACGTTGTTCCCCCTTCCAAGGATGCGACTGGTATTCGCTGTCCATTTATTGCCCATACCCGCAAAACCTATCCACGCAACGACAAAACACCAGGAGGAACAGGGGAAACCGAGCAAGAGATTATTGATACTAGTGAAGTGACTACCCAAAAGCGTCGCTTGCTGCGTCGGGGTATTCCTTATGGTCCTGTATCTCCTTCAACCCCAGATAATCCACAGCAAGATCCAAACTTTGTTGATCGCGGTTTGCACTTCTTGGCTTATCAGACCTCGATTGTAGACCAGTTTGAGTTTGTAACCCGGTTTTGGGTTAATAATGCGAACTTCAGCGATACGGCTGCTGAAGGTCACCAGTGTGAGGGTATCCCTGAAATACCTCTTGGTCATGATCCGATCATTGGTCAAAGTAATGAAGGAGGCGATCGCACACGAACTTTCTTTATCCGCCTTGAAGATAAGCAGGGTGGCTCTCAGTGTAAGAAGTTAACCGCTCCTGAAGACTGGGTGATTCCGACGGGTGGCGGCTACTTCTTTGCACCGTCAATTAGTGCTCTAGGAAAAGTGTTGTCTAGCTAAAGCACAGAGTCGGGCGGTGGTGTCACGCTTAAGTTGTAACACCTACCGCCCAACCGATTCTATCCACTCAACACACTTGTCCATCTGCTTTTTCATAGTTTCCACATCAGCATGATATCTACGCCCATGACCTGGAAGCACCCACTCAAAAGTGTAATGAACCAGTTCACCCATAGATTTAATTTGCTCTGGCCAAGAGTACCAGCAGTAATCGCGAAAAGCAATGAGTTGCTTGAGACTATCAGACCATGCCAAATGGTCGCCAGAAAACAAAAATTTATTCTTATAAAGTAAGACAGTGTGTCCTTTGGTGTGTCCAGGAACAGCAAGAATGAGTATATCGGGAGCGAACTCAAATGGTTCTGTTCCACTGAGCGGAATTTCCACATTGCGAGTCCCAGAAGTAATGTCATCTTCGTGGAGGATGCGCTGACACTGAAAATGCTCAGCAAACTTTTGATGATCCGCTACGTCATCTCTGTGAGTCAGGTACATATAACGAACTCCCCCCATCTGTTCCAAACGTTTCACCAAGGGAGGAGTAAACCGGGGAGAATCAACCAGAATATTACCTTCCGGTCGTTCAATGAAGTAGCTAGCAGCGCCGTAGGAATTTTCCGAGTGATAGCCGCAATGGTAAACATTATCCTCTACAGGAATCGGAAAACTCAGTTGAGCAACTTTGACATCTTGGGGCTTTTCTACTGTACCAATGGAACTGGTGGGACAAGCTAACAGAGCTTGAAGTGCTGCTAATCTTTGCACCTCATTGAGTGGTTGGTGATAAACCACCGACTGTTCATCAACTTCTGTAAACACATCTGGAACCATCCACCGGCAAGTATCACAATCTATACACGAAGTATCAACATAAAAATCCCCACTGACATTTTGGGGGCGACGCAGATTTAAATGAGCCATATAAAACCTCTTTCACCCAACCATTTGCAAAGGAAGGGTAACGAACGCTATATCTCCAGGTTAGCAAAAGCGTTGAAGAACTCGTCAAAAAAGCACCCAGATGTTCTTTGAGTGCTAGTCATGATTATTCTGATCTCAAGGCTTGTAATCTTCGATTAAATTAAACTTAAAGCATTAGTAAAACTTAGACAGGTTTAAAAAGTTAAAGAAAGTTTAGAACTTTTAAATTGAAATGTCATAAAAAGCAACAATTTACCTAAAAAACCCTGATACTCACTTATCCAAGACTATTTATAAGAATCAGTAAGTTTTGATTCGTCGCTTTCTAGACCAATCAAGCGATAAATGATATTTAAAACTTTCTTCATGGTAAACTCCTTGATTTTGTAATTGGTGTTCTAAAGATATCTTCAACGTGTCCGCTTGCGTTTCCAGAAAAAAATCATGTTTTTTTGGGGATGTAATTTATGACAATCCTATTTGAGTTGTTAAACAAAGTATTAAATCAGTCAGACAAAAAGGGAGAGATATTTCGCCACACTCCTACACTGCCACCCGCACAAGAGTTTTTACCAATCATTTGGACTTTTCAGATTAAAGTGATTGGTGTCAATAAAATTTGACAAAATTTTACAAGATGATCAATCTTAGTAATCCCGTAACTAATGCTGGTCAACTTTAGAGCAGCTACGTATACTATTTACATACACGTGTATCGTATTCATCTACAGTTAGTTAAGACAAACTCAGTTAAAGTAAGAGTAAGTAGTTTTGTGACTGGAAATAATTTTTAGCAAAAATCTGGTAAAGCTAGGCGGCGGTAAGAATTGTGGATATTAATCGCTGTATATTAGTTTCTGATACTGCTGTGTTGATTAAGCTGTCGGCTATCAGCCTTCATCAGTTCTGAGTACAAAGTACCGAGTGCGGCAAACTGCCTACCGAGTCGTAGAGATAGCTGCCCTGCAAGCGTTTACGGCAAGCCCAACGGGCTTTACGGAAAATCGCCCGCAGAACACTTCCGTCTACAATTCTTCTCCACCCTTGGAGAGTGTCCGTGGCGTCTACAGCACTTCCTACTCAGAACTTTCTGCACACTGACTGCTTTTAGCTTAAGGCTTTTATTTCATTTTTAGTGGATGAAAAGAGGTAAAAAATCGTGAAAGGATTGGTGCGTTTATTAACAGTGTTTAGTTTGTTGTTGGGATGCTTAGGATGGCTGGGAACAACTCAAACAGCTCAAGCAGCTGATTTGAACCTAACTGCTTTTCGTTCAGTCCCAGTTCTGGCTGCTCAAACCCTCCGCAACCCTGCAGATGAAAAACTTGCAGAGGTTTATGGTAAAAAAATTGATTTGAATAATACCAACGTGCGAGCTTTTCAAAAGTATCGAGGACTGTATCCCACCCTTGCAAATAAAATCATCAGGAATGCTCCTTACCAAAAAGTAGAGGATGTGTTGGATATTGCCGGATTGAGCGAACGTCAGAAACAAATTCTGGAAGGTAACCTAGACCACTTTACCGTATCAGAAGTTGTACCTGCCTTCACAGAAGGAGCCGAGCGCTTCAACAACGGTATCTACAGATAATCGCATTTGTAGATCATCAAGCTGCTATGTGATCCACTCCTTTGTGGGAGTGGAAATTAGTTTATTTAGGAAGAGGGACAATGAGGATAAAAGACAAGGGGAATTCCCCTACTCCCTCACTCCCTCATCCCATTTGCCCCACTCCCCACACTCCCTGCTTTGCCTCAGACAGATATTAAAAGCCAATTTGATGTTATTGTTGTCGGTGCTGGTGCTGCTGGACTATACACAGCACTATGCATGCCTGCCGAGTTGCAAGTCGGCTTGATTACTAAAGAAACAGTTTCTCTCTCAGCTAGTGATTGGGCGCAGGGTGGAATTGCTGCAGCAGTCGCCCCAGAAGATTCTCCTTTTCTACACATTGAAGATACAATCCAAGCGGGTGTAGGTTTGTGTGATCGCCCTGCTGTGGAATTTCTTGCAAAACTTGCTCCTAGCTGCATTCAATCCCTTGTAAACTTGGGAGTAGCGTTTGACCGTCATGGCAGCCAGTTGGCTTTAACCTTAGAAGCTGCTCATTCCCGCAACCGCGTTCTTCACGCTGCAGACACAACAGGTAGAGAAGTCACTACTACTCTCGCCAACCAAGTTCTGCGACGCCAAAACATTCAAGTGATTCAGCAAGCTTTGGCTTTGAGTTTATGGCTAGAACCAAAAACACGCAGATGTCAAGGTATTAGCCTGTTTTTTCAAGGTCATGTCAGATGGATTAGAGCAAATGCTGTCGTTTTGGCAACAGGTGGAGGGGGTCAAGTGTTTGCCCAAAGCACAAACCCTGCTGTTAGCACAGGTGATGGCGTGGCGATCGCATGGCGTGCTGGGGCAATTCTCAGGGATTTGGAATTTGTCCAATTCCACCCCACTGCTTTAACAAAACCAGGTCGCTTTCTGATCAGTGAAGCTGTGCGCGGCGAAGGGGCGCATCTTGTTGATGACGAGGGACGGCGTTTCGCCTTTGATTATCACCCAGCAGGCGAACTTGCTCCCAGAGATGTGGTCAGTCGTGCAATTTTTAGCCATTTACAAGGCACTTCAACTGATCCAGCCACTGCTCATGTGTGGTTAGATATGCGCCCCATTCCTGCTGAAAAAATCCGCCACCGCTTTCCCAATATCATTAAAGTTTGTCAACATTCGGGTGTGGATGTTTTTTCACAACCTATTCCCGTTGCCCCTGCAGCTCATTACTGGATGGGTGGTATTGTCACCGATTTGATGAACCGGACAAACATTCCTGGTTTATACGCAGTGGGAGAAACTACAAGTACTGGGGTACATGGAGCAAATCGCCTTGCAAGTAATTCCCTACTCGAATGTATCGTATTTGGCGCACAAATGGCAGATCTCCAGATTCCTCCAGATGTGAGTCGCGTGTCAAACCTGTCAGAACTTCTTGCTATACGAGAGTATCGCGCCGATGTAACTGAATGGAAACCCCAGCAAGAACATTTAGAAGTACTGCGAGATAAAATACCACGTCTTCTTTGGCAAAGCGCTGGTATTTGCCGAGAGCAATCAGGTTTGGAAAGCGCGATCGCAACTCTTGAGTCTTGGCAGCAAGATTATATTTCTTTGCCTGTGAGTCAATTTTTGCTGTCTTTGCGTCCCACAGAGTCAGCTCGTTTAGAGATACCTGACGTTGAACGCCAATTGCGGTTGTGGGCGGAAACTGGCAATTTACTGGATATCGGTGTTTTAATTCTTAAAAGCGCTGCCTTTAGAACTGAAAGCCGGGGAGGACATTACCGCCTAGATTACCCTCAACTAGACCCTGACTGGCAAGTCCACACGCTTATACAACAAAACAACTGGTGGAAATCTCCAGTTTTGAGGGAGTAAAGTAATACCAATTTGAAAAAAGAATGCGACAGATACACACTCCCAAACCCAAGTTTCGTCTCGGCTTTCTTCCGGATTGAATTTTGAATTGGTATAACCCATCCTGAGGCAACTAAGCCAGGGTGGGTTACTTGAGCAACTGAAAACTACGTGAAGTACCCACCACCAACCGCAAGCGGTATAGTGGGGCTTCCTGTCTCATTTGCCGCTGTTCCGTTCGGTATACTCATTTCCTCAGACATCCCTTCCCCAGTTGATCCAGGATCAACTTAGGTCGGCGATGCCTTCGTCATTCCCCGCCTTATATCCCCTAAAGCTCGCCGCTTGGGTTGCTTCCCCCGGCAGACTTTGCGCTAAGTAGAGTACTACTATAGCGGGGGACGAGGGCGCGACTACTTAAAAGCACCAGGAAAATTGTTAAAATTGCGTGGACCTTGATAACCAGAAATTTGAGCTAATTTCTCTAATGGCTGTACATTGGAATATAATTTACCGTTAATTTGCCAAGTAGGAAAGCCTTGAATGCCAGCAGCTTTGCACAAATCTGGACGAGCGTCTTTGCCTTGGGGATCACACTCAATTTTTTGAATTTCTGGATACGCCTGTTTACCGAACAGTTGCTTTTGTTCGTGGCAATGAGGACACCACCAAGCTACGTATTCTTTAGCACCAATTTTGGTTAAGTGACGTGCTAACTCAATTTCTGCTTCACCAGAAGTTGTGGTGATCGCCCAACCAACACCGGCTGTTGGCTGTCCGCTTGGTTCTAAGCTAACTCCATTTGATCCAGTTCTAGCATTAGGGTTATTTACATTGGCATAAACGCCTAAAGTCCCAATGAGCGTCACCATGCCAACAATAATGGCAGTAAAGAAAATTTGCCCAATATCATCCCATGTGCGACCAATGATAGTTAGCACTAACAAAGTCAGGGAGAATACAGCCGAAGCAAGACAGTACAGACAAAGTGCTTTGATTGTGAAAAATAGCAGATACATTAAGTAGCCGCTAAAGATAGACATGGCGATCGCACCTGCCAAAAGCAACAACCATGTCACGTTTTCCAACTTTGTCCGAGTATCTTTATTTTTTGCTGCATCAACTCTCAAAGGAAGCAAAGCGAAGACAGCCATGCTGGCGTAAGCTAGGAAGCCAAACAAAGCTAGAGGTAGCCCCAAAACTGTGGCATAAGGGCTAGCAAGTACTAAATCACAACTATTGGTGGGGCAAGCGGCAGATCCTTGTGTTAACTTAACGACAGTCAGATAAGCTGTTGTTAATGCGCCACAAGATGCGATCGCGGCAATTAATATCCGCGATTTTTTATGAATCCAGGGAATAGAACGACGGCGACTCATAAACTGCAATAAAGAATTGAAAATAACAGACTAGGATTTGGAAATGGGAAATTGGAATTTATGAGTTGTTGGTTGCTAGTCATTAGTTTTTTACTTATTAGTTCTTAAGTTACTAGTAACTACTACTTGTCTCCCGATTCCCAATTCCCCATTCCTCAGTTACGAGTGTAGCTTTAGCTCGGAAATTGATTTGGTTTCACCTTTTGAGTTCCAACCTTTACGTGCAGCTTCCACAAATTGACTGACTCGATTTGGATCTATAGGTTGCTCACGACGACCGTGGCGTTTCAAAGCACTGGAAACAATGACACCATCTGCCGCCTGTATCAGTGTAGCAATGTTTTCTAAACTTGCTCCACTACCAATAAACACTGGAGTGCCGCTAGCAGCAGAAGATGCCAATTCCAAATCTTCTGGGCTTGTAGGATGACCCGTCGCCCAGCCAGATATAATCACCGCATCTGCTAAACCGCGCTCAATGGTGTCTTGCACTGCTGTGGTGAGATTCACAGCACTCAACGGACGAGCGTGCTTGACCAACACATCCGCAAAAATTTTGACATCGCTGCCTAACTCCCGCCGATAGCGCAGGAGTTGATAAGCTTCTCCCTCAATAATGCCCTGGTCGGTTGCCATGACACCTGTCAGGACATTAACACGGATAAATTGCGCTCTGACACAGCTGGCGATCGCCATTGCACTCCTAGCGTCGTTCCGTAAAACATTTATACCTACAGGCAGCGTTACCATATTTTGTATCCGCTGTACCAACATAGTCATGGCACTCACAACTGCTGGATCGACCTGGTTTTTGGGAAACGGCGCGTCGAAAAAATTCTCTACAATAATACCGTCAACCCCTCCACTTGCCAGGGCTGTTGCTTCTTGCTCGGCACGGTCAACGACTGCTTTGAGGCTACCTCCCCAACGGGGCGAAGTAGGTAACGGTAGTAGGTGAACTACGCCTATAATTGGTGTTCGGGTTTTAAATAGCTGATATAAGTCCACGTTTTTAACCCGCTTTGCGGAGTCATCAGTCCTTAGTCATTCATCATTTGTTATTATCACTGGTGACTATTGACTATTGACTATTGACTCATAATTCACTACTAATTATTTAAGTTTGCTTTTGATCACCATTTGTTCAACTAGCTCTTAAACAATTTTATTTGTTATTTGCACCCAACAAGCATTTCCAACGACTTGCCAGTAGTGTTTTGTTTTCTTTTAGCTCCGGGGTCGCTTGCGTCCTCCTTAGGATGGAATGTGGCGGCAAAGTTTCCATAAGATATGTTAAGATATTGTTGACACAGCAAGAGGAGTTTGCCACTCACCAGACGCGAGGCAGCTTCCCGTGGATAAGGCATCTCGCATATCACTTGTTTCAGGCATTGCCTGAAAACAGGGGTAGCATTACCGTTATGCAGGCGTTAACGCGCTATTTTCCTCAGGGTAGCGACTTCTCCAAAAGCGCCACACACTGTTGGTTTTGGGGAGATGAGCGATAATTCTCATTAACCTGACCAATTTCCAAATCGAGAGTGGCTTCCCAAGAGGTAAACTAACAACACACACGTAGCGGTAATGTAAAATACCAACAGGCAATTTATAAACAAAGATTAACGACTAGTGTCAAACTTATCAAACTGTTGCTTATTTTCCCTTGACCAACAGATTAATAGAGCTATCATAGCATGAACTCTATCTTCCTCGTGGTCATAGCTGCCTGAGGCTGTATATAACTAGAAAGTCATAGCAAAGTTAGGAGGTTTTAACCAACCTCATGGTGTTTGAAGCAAAAAAACTAGCCCTTAAACCGTTGAAGTACATGAAAAAACCTAAAGATTTTTGTGAATATGGGTGACAAGCCAACAATTGCAATTTCTCACTTAGGGTGTGAGAAAAATAGAGTAGATACAGAACATATGCTCGGACTCCTAGTAGAAGCAGGGTACGGCGTAGATTCTAATGAAGAGTTAGCAGAATATGTTATAGTTAATACATGTAGTTTTATTGAAGCGGCAAGAGAAGAATCTGTTAGAACTTTAGTAGAACTGGCAGAAGCAGATAAAAAAATTGTTATCACAGGCTGTATGGCGCAGCACTTCCAAGAACAGTTGTTGGAAGAGTTGCCTGAGGCAGTAGCAGTGGTGGGAAGCGGGGATTATCACAAAATAGTGGATGTTATTCAGCAAGTAGAACAAGGTAAGCGGGTTAAGCTCGTTAGTTCACAGCCAACCTACATTGCTGATGAGACCACACCCCGGTACCGCACCACAACAGAAGGAGTCGCTTACCTACGAGTTGCCGAAGGTTGTGATTACCGATGTGCTTTTTGCATAATTCCTCATCTGCGGGGGAACCAGCGATCGCGTACCATAGAATCAATAGTTACCGAAGCAGAACAGCTAGCAAGTCAAGGTGTCCAAGAAATCATTTTGATTTCCCAAATTACGACCAATTACGGTATCGATATTTATGGTAAGCCGAAATTAGCTGAATTACTTCGTGCTTTGGGGAAAGTCAATGTTCCTTGGATTCGTATACACTATGCCTATCCAACCGGACTCACCCCAGATGTGATAACAGCAATTGGTGAGACATCTAACGTCTTACCTTACCTGGATTTGCCCTTGCAGCATTCCCATCCAGACATTCTCCGCGCTATGAATCGTCCCTGGCAAGGACGGGTGAACGATGGGATTATCGAACGCATAAAAGAGACATTACCAAAAGCTGTGCTGCGAACGACGTTGATTGTCGGTTTTCCAGGAGAAACACAGGAACATTTTGAGCATCTGTCGCAGTTCATCCAGCGTCATGAGTTTGACCATGTGGGTGTGTTTACCTTTTCAAAAGAAGAAGGAACACCTGCCTACAACCTACCAAATCAGCTGCCTCAATTCGTCATGGATGAGCGGCGGAACGTAATCATGGAACTCCAACAGCCGATTTCTTTAAAGAAAAATCAACTTGAAATTGGCAAAGTCGTTGATGTTCTGATTGAACAAGAAAATCCTGTCACAGGACAATTAGTTGGTCGTTCTGGCAGGTTTTCCCCAGAAGTAGATGGGCAGGTATTTGTTTATGGAGAAGCACGCTTAGGAACCATCGTACCAGTAGCTATCCAAAAAGCTGATGCTTACGACCTTTATGGTCAAGTTGTCACCAACTAAGTTGTCATTTGTGAGCCAGCCGTTGCCAAGGCAGGTTTTCAACTATTTGGCGAGTGTCGCTCATCACAAAGCGTACGCGACTTTAAACGTCAAAAGACCTGTTATAGGCATACCCTAAGGGTTCTTTGTCTTTTGAGAAATCACAAATGACTCATCAAAAAACCAAACGAACATATAGGAGAATTAATGAATCTTTCGTTTTCAGATTTAGGAATTTCACAAGAGTCTGTTCAGCAATTAGAAAAACTAGGCTTTAGCGCACCAACAAACATCCAAGCGCAAGCAATCCCACACCTGTTATCAGGTCGTGATGTTGTAGGTCAATCCCAAACTGGAACAGGAAAAACAGCAGCATTTTCACTGCCAATTATAGATCAGGTGGATGTGACTCAAAAAGCTGTCCAAGCTTTGGTTCTAACACCAACTCGTGAGTTAGCTATTCAAGTTCACGATGCGATCAATCAATTTATTGCAAACCAAGATTTGCGGGTTTTAGCAATCTACGGTGGTCAATCGATAGATCGTCAAATGTTACAACTCAAACGCGGCGTTCATATGGTAGTAGGTACGCCAGGGCGAGTGATAGACTTGCTTGATCGAGGCAGTTTGAAGCTGGATCGGGTGAAATGGTTTGTGTTGGATGAAGCTGATGAAATGCTAAGCATGGGCTTTATCGACGATGTGGAGAAAATTCTCTCTCAAGCTCCCAAAGAGCGTCAGACAGCTCTATTCTCGGCAACAATGCCTCCCTCAATTCGTCAATTAGTCAACAAGTTCTTACATTCGCCCGTCACAGTAACCGTTGAGCAACCAAAAGCCGCTCCTAACAAAATTAATCAGGTAGCTTATGTTGTACCGCGCCACTGGACAAAAGCAAAAGCATTACAGCCCATTCTTGAAATGGAAGATCCAGAATCGGCTTTAATCTTTGTTCGTACTAGACGCACAGCAGCAGAACTCACCAGTCAACTGCAAGCAGCTGGTCATAGTGTGGATGAATATCACGGTGATTTGTCGCAGCAAGCACGGGAACGGTTATTGATACGGTTCCGCAATCGTCAAGTAAGGTGGGTCGTTGCAACGGATATTGCAGCACGAGGTTTAGACGTTGACCAGTTGTCTCACGTGATTAACTTTGACTTACCCGATAGCGTAGAAACCTATGTTCACCGGATTGGTCGTACAGGTCGAGCTGGTAAAGAAGGTACAGCCATTTCTCTGGTGCAGCCCTTTGAACGACGCAAGCAGCAAGTGTTTGAACGCCATAATCGGCAGACTTGGCAAGTGCTGTCGATTCCTACACGGACACAAATTGAAGCGCGGCAGATAGAAAAATTGCAAACTCAAGTGCGAGAAGCATTGGCAGGTGAGCGTTTAGCTTCATTTTTACCAATGGTAAGCGAGCTGATTGAACAATACGATGCTCAGGCGATCGCTGCAGCAGCGTTGCAAATTGCTTACGACCAAACCCGTCCTGCTTGGCTGCAATCAGAACCAGACATTACAGAAGAAGATCTTGTACCCCCAACTCCCAAACCCAGACTGCGGACAGGACGTCGCGGCGATTTGTCTTCTGATCGCCCCCGCTCCTCTTGGTCTTCATCCGACACCAACAACACAGAAGGAGAAAAACGTGGCAGTCCCAAGCCCAAACTGCGGACAGGACGTCGTGAGACCTCAGTTTCTCCCAAAAAGCTAGGTTCCGGTGCAGCTAGGGAAACTGCTTCTTAAGTTCTTGTGATGAGTCATAAGTCGTGAGTTCCTGACTTTTGACTATTGGCTTTTAGTTCAGTTAAAGATTGATAAACTTATCAATCTGGACAATTTCATCATCACCAAAATCAGCCCAATGTGCCAGCATGATTTGTATTGGTTGGGCTGTTTTTGCATTTGTGATGAATTATTTTGCGCAATTTAAAATAAGTCATAGGTAGCTTCTATTTTTTCAAGTCCTGAAGTTCCTAAAATGCTATGACTATAACCACAGCAAAACGTTTTACAATTTCTGAATACGATCGTTTAGCAGAACTCGGATTTTTCAGTGAGGATGATCGAGTTGAGCTGATCAACGGAGAAATTATCCCAATGCTATCGAAAGGTAAACCACATTCTGTTTGCCAAACCCGTTTAGAACGAGAGTTATACAAACTTGTAGGGGAACGTGCAACCCTACGAGGACAACAACCAATTATTATTCCTGACTACAACGAACCTGAACCAGATCTTGTGATTGCACAAAATCGAGATGATGACTATCTCAGTGCTCATCCCAGTCCCACCGATATATTACTGTTAATTGAGATTGCTGATTCTTCCCTCAAATATGACCAAGAGGTGAAATTACCGATTTATGCTCAAGCGGGTATTTATGATTATTGGATATTTAATTTAGTACATTATTGCCTAGAATGCTACAGCGAATCTTATCAAGACTTACAAGGAAAATTTGGTTATCGTAAAAAGTTGATTGTTCTGCCGAACGAATCAGTTGCCATACCATATTTTCCTGATTTATTCTTAGATTTGTCAAAGGTATTTCCTAAGCAATTTGTCTGAGACTAGACTGAACTTACCCGGTCCAAATGTACTACAAATATCCCTAAGCCTTGACACACAATGATTCCGAGCGTTGAGAACTGAAATTCCGTATCCATCTAAAGTCTGCATTAAAGAGCACATCTGTGGTAGGCTAAAAAATGGGTGTCAACGCCTCAAATTCGGGATGCCACGACCCTTTGACAATTTGTAAGGGCGTAACGGCGATTGAAAAAACCGTATGATTGTCGCTCTGGTTAGGTGTTAGCTCTTTTTGGTAGGGGCGAAGTTCAGACAAGACTATGCAAGAGCCAATTAAGTGCCCACAGTCAAAAGTCAAAAGAAAGAACACTTGTGCTGCTAAAACAGTATCGTCGTGAATACCTGTAACTCTTCTATGAGCTAACAGCGTCTGCAAAAAGCTCTATTTCATTCAATTGAAAATGGCTGCAAAGTCTCCCTTACAACAATATGCCAAACGGGGAGAGTATATTCTACAGTGAAGGATTAGCCACAAGCGGAACACTACCTTATCAAATCCTCCATCGCCAGCTGTAAATCCTTCGTCAAATCAGCAACCGCTTGTCTTGCAGCTTGACGATTTGCCTGATAAGCCGGATAACGTTCAGAAACAGATATTGGCTCACCTATTGTTATTTTTACCTCTTGCTTGCCAAGTGTTCGGTAATGTGAGGGGCTACCGCCTCTGATTTTAGTCACCATACTCCATATCAGTAAGGTTGTCTCCGCAAAGCGTTCTGGTGTGGGTTTTTCTCGTACGTATTTACCTGTGACAGCAACCAAATTTTCCACCAGCCTCATGTGCCACATTCGTAAATTAGCTTCTTCGGCGATGCGATCGCCTAAAGCACGTTCTAAAGGTGACAGTGCTTTGACATCCTTAAATTCTTCACGAAAAATATAATTCCAGCCAGCCTGTTCTACGCGACGACAGCGATCATTAAAATTTCCTTTGGGTTGTAAGTCAAAATACTGTTCTGCAACTTGTAACACAATATTTAACAAAGCATTGAGACGAGATGCCAACAGTTCATTGACATCTTTTGCTTCTTCTTGCACAGGGAGTTTTTGATGATAAAACCGCGTGTAAAACTTTTCCATCAAAGACAGTAAATGTTCGCCTAAACGAAATAACCGTGGATAGAGAGAGTCGAAACTGCTCTGTTGTGAGTGGCTTTGTGTGTCTACGGCTAAACCGCAAGCAGCTTCCAATTCGGTTAAAAGTTTGGCGATCGCATTCCAAGGAGCCGAAACGTAACTATATTTAATTCCAACTGGTACAATAAAAACCTGCTCATGTCGATTGTCTTTGTGCAAATCTTCAGCACACCAAAAGCCGAGTTGAGCAATGCCGGGTTCCAATGGGTTGACAATTTCTGAAAGACCATTCGTGGCTCCTTCTGGTGCAGCCGCCATCGGGAACTGACCATTGGCAAACAAATCACGCGCTGATCGTAACCCCGTCCAATCTGCCTTACCTCGGACGATAGGCGTCCCACCCAAGCGTGAAGCAACCCACCCAATGTAAGAACCAGCCCATAAAGGAATTCCCCGGTCGTAGATAAAATGAGCGTGAATCGGAGGCTGTAGCACTACACCCTTGTGTCGTGCTAGCTTTGGCAAAATGTGGGAAAGCAAGTACACAAGACAAAGTGGATCTTCTGCCTTGGGATGACGAAATGCGATTAAAAAACGGATTTTGCGATCCTGAAACTGGCGATAAAGATCCAGCAAAACTTCCGGGTTGTCTGCTTCAATATGACTAATTGCCGTTCTCCAGTGTATTAAGCTGGGTAGGAACAACTGGCAAAGTCGTAAAAACCAGGGGTCTAGCGCTGGAGGGATAAATTCTAGGGGTGGCTGTGCTTGATAAACGACATCAGGCAAGGTAAAAATGCTCCTGAAGTTGCAAGCCTTCATTTTAAACTGTAACTGAAATAGAGATGATCGAATTTGGAAAGGGGACAAACGATGCGACTGTCACAAATGTTATTTCTCACACTCAGGGATGATCCAGCAGATGCTGAAATTCCCAGTCATAAACTTTTGCTTCGTGCAGGATACATTCGTCGCATCGGTAGCGGTGTCTATGCCTATCTTCCGCTCATGTGGCGAGTACTGCAAAAAGTCTCCCAAATTGTGCGGGAAGAAATGAACGCCGCTGGCGCACAAGAATGTCTCTTACCCCAACTTCAACCGGCTGACTTGTGGAAGGAGTCTGGACGCTGGGACACCTACACCAAAGCTGAGGGTATCATGTTCTCCCTCAAAGATCGTCGCGACCAGGAACAAGCCCTAGGACCAACTCACGAGGAAGTCATCACGACAATTGCTCGTGATATGATTCGTTCCTATCGTCAGCTACCACAGCTGCTCTACCAAATTCAAACTAAGTTCCGTGATGAAATTCGCCCCCGTTTTGGTTTGATGCGCGGACGAGAATTCATCATGAAGGATGCTTACTCCTTCAACGTAGATGAAGAAAGTCTAGAAAAAACATATCAGGATATGCACATCGCCTACAGTAATATACTGCGGCGGTCTGGCTTGGCTTTTCGTGACGTGCAAGCCGATTCTGGTGCAATAGGTGGTTCTGCTTCTCAAGAATTTATGGTGCTGGCGGAAGCAGGCGAAGATGAAGTCCTCTACACTAAAGATGGGCAATACGCGGCTAACGTAGAAAAAGCAGTTTCTTTACCACCGGACGCGCAACCCTCTGCATTTACCAATTACGAAAAACGAGAAACACCAGGGACGGAAACAATTGAGAAAGTCTGTGAATTTTTGAAATGTTCCTCCACCCAACTTGTGAAAAACGTTCTTTACGAAACAATTTTTGATAATGGAACATCAGTATTAGTGCTGGTGAGCATCCGAGGTGACCAAGAAGTTAATGATGTCAAGTTACAAAATGAATTGACAAAGTTAGCTCCGAAGTACGATGCGAAAACGGTGATTAAACTTGCAGTACCAGATACAGAAGCTCAAGCAAAATGGGCTAGTAAGCCTTTGCCCTTGGGTTACATTGCTCCTGATGTTGCGGATGATTATATTAAATCTGTGAAGAATATAGCACCAGGCTTTTTACGTTTGGTCGATAAAACAGCAACTGATTTAAAAAACTTTGTCACGGGTGCCAATGAATCTGGCTACCACGTCGTCGGGGCAAATTGGGGTGAGCAAGTTAAGTTACCAGAGTTTGCCGTGGATGTGCGCAAAGCTAGACCAGGTGATCGCGCAAAGCACAACCCAGAGCAAACCCTAGAAAGTGCTCGTGGGATCGAGGTAGGTCACATATTTCAACTGGGCACTAAGTATTCCATAGCAATGGGTGCAACTTTTACCAACGAACAGGGTGAAGAGAAACCTCTACTCATGGGTTGCTACGGTGTGGGTGTCTCACGCTTGGCTCAAGCTGCTGTAGAGCAATCTTACGACAAAGATGGAATTATTTGGCCAGTGGCGATCGCACCTTATCACGCGATTATCACGATTCCTAACATCAACGACGCCCAACAAGTGGAGATCGCTGAAAAACTCTACACCCAACTTAATCAAGCCGGAGTTGAAACCTTGCTTGATGACCGGAATGAACGGGCAGGAGTAAAATTCAAAGATGCAGATTTGATTGGGATTCCATACAGAATTGTCACCGGACGAGCGATCGCCAATGGCAAAGTCGAAGTTGTGGAACGAAAAAGTCGAAAGTCACACGAAATTGCGATCGCTGACGTTGTATCTACACTAAATCAGTGGATTCAATCGGTGAACAGTGAACAGCGGAGTCAGTGAACACTTAACAGTGAACAGTTAACAAAAGAAACAGACCCGTATTTTCTGTTGTAACTGGTAACTGGTAACTGGTAACTGATAACTGATAACTGGTAACTGGTAACTGAATACCACTATCACAAACGAAAACATGGAATTCTTCATACTCCTTGTATCTGGCTTGTTAGGGTTAGTGACTCCGGTTGGACTGGTGGCTGATCAGACTGCTGAAAATGCTATCCGTTCTCAGTTGGCTCAGGTAGAACAATTGCAAGTGCGAGTTGACAATGCCCCTACTCACCAATTGCTGCAAGGCAAGGTAGAAAAAGTGCGTGTTGCAGGGCGTTCTTTGCAACTCAAGAAGTGGCAAGACATTCGTATTGCAGCTTTAGAATTGGAAACTGATGCAATTGAATTAGAACCGCGCAGTCTGGGAAAAAAACGACCATTATTCAAACGACCTTTACAAGCTGGTGTCCGTTTGGTGTTAACTCAACAGGATATTAATAAACTCATACAATCACCTCAATTTATGGTGATGTTACAAAAGCTAAAAATTAACACAGGCGGTTCTTTAAACACAGCGCAGAAGAATTCTGTCTATCATTTTACCAATCCAAATGTAAAATTTTTAGCCGACAACCGCTTGAGTGCCCAAGTAGAATTACAGGATAGAAGTCTGGATAAGCCCTTGTCAATTAGGGTGGAATCAGGATTTCGTATCGTTGGTGGCAGGAATATCCAGTTAGTTAACCCAATTGTGGCAGCCAATGGAGAACAGGTTCCACCTCAATTTGTCAACACAGTTGTGAACAATCTCAACAAACGATTGGATTTAAGCAATCTGGAAGGTGACGGTCTACAAGTACGAATCCTAAAATTGAATATGAAACCAGAAGAGTTAGAGATTGCCGCATTTTTGCGAGTAGAGCCATCTTCTAGGTTTTTGGAAACCCCTAGTTTATAAGTATCGTCGTTAACCAGGCTTCTCCTCATACAAATACTATTTCAGCCTAAAGGTAGGTTTTCAATATGAAAGAACAGCAAGGATCTAACCGTTTATCTCCAGGTATTATTGCAGCTATAACAGCAGCGGTTATTGCAGTGGGTGGTGGTATAGCTTTTTTTGCCAGCAAACCCGATAATAATATTTCTAAGAATCCTCCTAATAATCCCCCTGTACAAATCCCTGTTCCAGCACTAAGTCAACCTCCAGCATCAACAAACCAGTTGACTGCTGAGCAAAAAGCTGAAGTTTTTTGGCTGCAAGATACAGGTAGTGGGTTTAAGTTGGTTCCCCAAACAGTTCAAGTCAAAGCTCTTGGGAAGTCGCCTAACGATGTTTTAGAAGGAGCTTTCCAACAGTTATTAGCTGGACCAACAGAAAGTAGCGAAACTACCACAATTCCACAAGGAACAAAGCTACTAGGTGTTAAGGCAGCAAGTGATGGTGTCCATGTCAATTTATCAGAAGAATTTGAAAGTGGAGGTGGAAGTTCTTCAATGATGGGTCGTGTGGGACAAGTTGTCTACACCGCTACGGCTGTAGATAAGAATGCCAAAGTCTACATTGAAGTAAACGGCAAACCTTTAGAAACTTTAGGCGGCGAAGGTCTGGAGTTAGAACAGCCATTGACACGTGAAAGCTTTAATAAAAATTATTCACTTTAGGTCAGGTAAATGGTTTCATCCCTCGGTTTCAACTGGGGGATGAATTTTTTTAGAATTCTTCAACAGATTACTATAACTTATAACGGGTGAGCAGTTCCTATCCGGAGCATAAGGGGTAAAGGCAAAGGGGGAAAGAATTATCAAAAAACCTTTCCCCTTTCCCATAAGAGTGGCAATTGTTACTTTTGCAATGTTGTTTATAGTTTTTTCTATTCACTCAGTATATAAACGGACTTTTGGGGTAATAAATACCATCTTACTGGAGTTTAGACACCTGAAATATTTACTGCTTAGGGCTTGTTGTCAAAATTATCAGAAGAACAGAGGCGTCAGTCGCCAGAAGTCAGAATGAATTCTGTGCGACGCAAGGGAGGAGTATGGGCGGCACGTTTTGGGTTGTTGCTTCTTACCCAAAAGCTGCCTTGTCTAAATCCAAGGGCGGAAGTGATTCTAACTCCTGAATCAGGACTTGCTGAATTCTTTTTTTAATATATCCTGTATAACAGTGCCTAAGAAGATGAATCATGTCAGTACTTCGTATCCTTCATGTAGCAGGGTCTCCATCTAGTGATTTTTACCGTGAATTGTCACGCAATTACGCCCATAGCTGTCTGGTAGCTACGGCAAATCCATCGCGCTACGAATTTTTAATTGCATACATCACACCTGATGGCCTGTGGCGATTTCCTTCCTCTCTGAGTCTTGAAGATATTGCTGTCGCCAAACCGCTTTCTCTGTTAGAAGCTATAGAGTTTATAACAGCGCAAAACATTGACGTTATGTTGCCACAAATGTTTTGTCTGCCTGGAATGATTGAGTACCGCGCACTATTTGACTTGCTTAAGATCCCTTACATAGGGAATACTCCGGATCTGATGGCATTAACAGCTCACAAAGCCAAAACCAAAGCAATTGTCGCAGCAGCTGGGGTCAAAGTTCCTTCTGGAGAAGTGCTCCGCAAAGGAGACGTTCCCACAATTACACCTCCAGTAGTCATCAAACCCGCAAATGCCGACAACTCTTTAGGGGTGTCCTTAGTCAAAGAAGTTGCTGACTATGATGCTGCCCTGAAGAAAGCATTTGAATTTGCTTCGGAGGTGATCGTAGAGACATTCATTGAAGCCGGTCGAGAAGTCAGATGCGGTGCCATTGTCAAAGATGGGGAACTCATCGGTTTACCCATGGAAGAGTATCAGATAGACCCCGAAGTCAGACCCATCCGCAGCTATACTGACAAATTCAAGATACCCATCGAGGGCGACTTGGCTTCAACTGCTAAGAACTATGTCCCTGGTTGGATTGTAGATGTTAATGACCCGATCACCCAAAAGGTTCAGCAAGAAGTTAAGAAGTGTCATTTGGCTTTGGGCTGTCGCCATTATAGTTTATTTGACTTCCGAATCGACCCACAGGGACAACCTTGGTTCTTAGAAGCTGGGTTGTTTTGTATTTTTGACCACAACGCGGTGGTTGCCTGTACGGCGAACAAAGTGGGAATTCCTTTAGATGAGTTATTCGCAATAATGATCAATCAAGCGTTGGGCAAGAATATGATCTTCGACAAATTATCCATTTGAAGAAACACAGGGGTATAAGGCGAAGTAGCAAGCATTTTAGAGTTGGGAATCCAAACACGCCTAAAAATCAGGAAAGTCTGTGTGAATAAGGGTTTGGCTGTTTGATAAGCAAAACTAGTCTAAACTCTAAAAATAAGTGCTATCGTCTTAAACTTTTGAAAAACTTGCAATGACACAGCATTCTGTTAGTGCGATCGCTCTCGGGAGTAACCTTGGTAATTCCCAAGCCATCTTAGAAGCTGCCCTAGAAGAACTGGAGCACACTCCAGATATTACGGTCAAATCACATTCCAGTTGGTATAGAACAAAACCAATTGGACCATCACAACCAGATTATCTCAATGGCTGCGCCCTATTAGAGGTGCAGTTAAGTCCCCAGAAATTGTTAGAGACTATGCTGGGAATTGAACAAGAGTTTGGTAGAGTACGTCAAGAACGTTGGGGACCAAGAACCCTAGATTTGGATGTACTTCTGTTTGATGAGTTAATTCTAGAAACACCTGATCTGCAAATCCCTCATCCACGGATGACAGAAAGAGCTTTTGTTTTGGTACCATTAGCAGAAATTGCTCCTGATTGGATAGAACCCGTCTCAGGGATGCCGATCTCCCAACTCGTTCAAAAAGTTGATTGTTCTGGAGTGAGTTTGGTCAGTTAAGCCAACAAATACATTTCCTGCTTAGCAGAACTAGGGATCATGTCGTAAGTCCTGTTCCAAACTGCGTGCTGCAATTGCACTGTGAGCTACCGCAGTTGCAAGACAAGGATCTCTGGGATTTGCGACGTCTCCTGCAGCGTAAACGTGCGAAATGGATGTACGAAGAAATCGATGTATCCTTTGTATTCTTAATACATTAATGGAATCGCATCAGCCAAACTAGATAAAACCAGGAGGGCTTTTTCCTTCACGTCCTCGTCTGGTAATGCTTGATTAGGAACCATAATAGCCATACATCCAGCAGCGATCGCAGATCTGATACCGTTATTTGAATCTTCAAATACTACTATATTCTTTGGCTGACGGTTCATACAACGACTTGCTAAGGTGTAAATTTCAGGATCGGGTTTTCCTCGTTGGATCTGATCGGCGGTACAAATCACATCGAAGGCTTGTAAATAACGGGTTTGACTCAGATGCATTTCTACGTGTTTCCAAGTTGAACTAGTTGCCAAACCTATAGAAACCCCTTGTTTTTCTAAATAAGAGAACAATGTTTCAAATCCATCTCTAAACTTCACGCCTTTTTTGTTTAGCGTTTCCTGATATTGCTGTTGTAAAACTTTATTGAAAATTTCGACGGAAAACTCTTCTCCAAAAGTTTTACTCAATATTTTATCGCATTCAGCATGAGGAATTCCTAAGAGTTGAGCATAACATTCATCACTGATAAAATAACCTAATTCGTGAGCTGCATATTGATATGCATACTTGTACCACGAGCCATTATCAAGTATTAAGTCATCCATATCAAAGATGACAGCATCAAAATATCGATCCAGTATATTCATAATTTTTCACAGAAAAATAACTCTGTTGAATTTAAAGATTGTCACAGTTTTTGACACCTGGGTTCCTCCGAAAATGCAAAGAAAGTCCATGCAAGTTTTTAAAACTAAGTCTTGCACACATTCAGTCAACGTAACAATCAAATATTTACATCGTTACTGATAGTTAAGAGTAAAAAAAGACAAAACTACTAAAAAAGGCAATATAGGACTCCTATTTGATTTTTGGTCAACTAGATATACCTTTTTCCTTCTTGACTGTTCCCTTAACCTCAGATGAAAAAGCCCACTTCAGATTAGTCTTCTCCATTCACATAAAGTATGGCAATCAAGGTATGACCTACTCCCAAACCGGGCTGTGTATTTGATTCCAAGCGACACAAATACTTAGCCAAAGTTGGTTCAACAATATTGGCACGAAAATGGAGGTCAGAGTTACTTTCTTGAAGCCGTGATAATTCTTGTTTCAATCCTGCCACTGGTTCTGGCAATGAAATCTGATGTATAACATTAAGATGTTCTCCAAGATGTTCCCCACAAAATTCCGCCGCTTCGAGAACCAACTGATTCCACATTTGAGAAAACTTATTGAAGAACTGGTTCACAGGAGATGGTGCTATAGGCAATTCACACCGAAAGAGCAATTCTTGAAAGTCTGTTATTTCCTCAGATTTGTACAAAGAGTTGATCACTTCCCGATAGGGGGGGATAGCAGGATTATATTCTCGGGTTGATGTATGACGTCCGACCATCATTGATCGATCAAAAAACTCAAGACTAGAAATGTTACAATTTGCCTGTTGGGCAGCTTCATGGATCATTTGCTTTAGTTCTGGACTGTAGTAGCAGGTCATCATCATGGATTCTTGCTCTTGCCCTTCTGCTAAAAAGCTCATTCGATAAGCCCAACGGCTTTGATCCCACTGTGATACCCATTCTATGGAGTATCGTCCTAAAACATCAACAACTACTAGAGATTGGGTTTTATTTTTTTTAATAGCCTTAAATATATTTTCTAATGTATGTCGGCTTTCTTCTTTAGTGAGATGGGAATAGGGAACTCCGCAAGATAAATAAATTTCTGTTGGTTGGTCTGGAATGTTCAACCTAAAATCAGTTTCTAGAAAATTGACATTGGGAGTGTCTGCCCACTTTTCTTTGGCTACTTTAACCATTTCCAAGCTGTTATCCAAACCTAAATAGTAGAGATCTCTACCGTCGAGTCCGATATCATCTAAAGCATTCTGAACCAAAACCAATCCTCCACCTATTCCAGATCCAAAATCCATAATCCGTAATGATTTAGGAGAGTATGTCTGTTGTAGTTTTTGGATAGCCTGACCTATCACGGTGCGTGAGAATGGTTCCTCCCATTCGCTTTTGACGCTATCTTTCCTTTTGGGAGATAAGTAGTGGTTAACTGCACTCTTATATCGATCTTGATTTCCAATCGCCATAAAATTTGACAGATTCGCTGCTTAGGGAGATTCCTAATAACTTACCATCAAATATGAAAAGATTATAATCTTGACAGTCAAATCTTTGATCAAACCAATCTCAAAGTTTGTTAAACGATTGACATTAACAAGCAATGAATGATTTCTTGCTGGTTCCTCTACGGTTATTTCTGATTTTCTAAGACTTTAAAATAAACTGAGAGTATCTAAAACTCCTTTCACTTTAGGAACTTCATGAGTTCTTAGTAGATCGCTTTTTCCCAATATTGCTAGAACTGCCGTAAAAGCCTGAGAACTTCTGAATTCTTCTCCAAAACATTCCAGCGCAGTAGGAACTATATTGCAAACTGGGAACCCCAACTTTCTCAGCCTAAAAGAATTTAATAAGGTTTTGATCTGATATCGAGTTCGCAGCGACTTGTGTTGGTAGTAGAAATTTTGATATCCAAAACCCATTCCTGGATCAATAAATATTTTTCTTACACCTAGTTTAGTAGCTGTTTCTATCTCGTTGGCAAAATAATCATATACTAAATCTATTGGGTCTTCAGTAAACGTAAACTCACCAACCTCTCTAGCATTTTTTCCCTGAAGATAACAGATAATAATTCCTGCGTCGAACTCAGAAACCGCTCGATAAATGTCTTGACTGTTCTCACCTCCAGTTAAGTTGATGACATTTGCCCCTGCCCGTAAACATTCTCTAGCTACTTCCGGATAATAGGTTTCAATTGAAGTCAAGACACCTTCTTGATCAAAAGTTTTCAGAACAGGTAGAAGTTGACTTTTTTGTTGAAAATCTTCAACTCTTGCTGCTGTTGCGCCTGTAGACTCAGTACCAATGTCGATAATATCAGCACCTTGCTTTGTTAAGACTACTCCACGACGGATCGCTTGTTCAGGACTGTAACAAATGCTATTCTTATACCAAGAATCAGTGGAAAGATTAACGACTCCTAAAATTGCTTGTCTAGAATTAAAATTCAAGTGCTTGTTTCCAATTGTAAATTCTTCAACTTTGGCATTGAATGAATCTTGATGCTTTGCATAAATATTGTAAATATCTTCGAGAGTAAGCATTTTTTAAGTTTAGTTAGTGAAGGATAAGAATTCTAAGTTTTTGAGTACTTTTAGTACCTGTGATGCCAAACTAGTTGTTGAAAAACAATAGCAACCCTCCAAAGATTTTTGTGAATCATCAACTAGAGATGCTTAACAGGTGAGACCAGCCCCCGTCTTGGTGAGTCCACTTGCCGTCTTGGTGAACCAGCAGTGCGGGAGGGTTTCCCTCCGCAGGTGACTGGTGAACCCCGTAGGGGCGGTTCCCGTCACTAAAGCGAGTGCGTCTGGTGCAGGAGATTGGCAAAGTGGCGAACCCGTTAGCGTCCCTTGCGCGTGTCCCCTTGGGACTCAGCGTGCCCGCAGGGCATAGGGCGGTCTCCGTCACGAAAGCGAGTGCGTCTTTGTAGGAGATTCGGAGACTGGCGTAAGGCGTGCGCTCTGCGCACACCCGAAGGGAAACACGCAACACAGAAGAAGGAACAAAGGTGTACGAAGCTCCGTAAAAATCACAGAAAACTTCTATAAGTTAATACAATGGAGTTATGAGTTTAGAACATTCAATAGTTTCTAAACCCATAAACAGACCATTTAACCAGCTTCAACTTATTTTTAAGACTTTTTACTACAGCATTCGTGGTTATCTTGCCAAAATAGGCAAAGATTTCGCACCATCGAACTATTAATCTTCTTACTGTCTAAAAAGTATTAAATTGCACAAACTAACTCATTTTCTACTACAATTTCCAACCCCCCGATACCTCCAAAATTTGTCCTGTAATGTAATCTGCCTCGGGACTAATAAAAAAACAAACTGCATTACTCATTTCTTCTAAGGTTGCCGGTCGTTTTGTCGGTAGCTTGGGAGTAGTTTCTTCCAAACCAATGGAATTTTCTACGACTCCTGGGGACACCACATTAGCAGTAATATTGTCTGTAATTAGCTCCTGAGCTAAAGATTTGGTATAGATGATTATACCAGTTTTAGCGATGATATAACCTGTATCTTTCTGCCGCGCGACCAGATTCTGGGCACTAGCACAAGCGAAATTAACGATGCGTCCCCAATTAGCTGCCTTGAGATGGGGAAGTGCGGCTTGAGTGATGTAAAAAGTGGCATTAAGATTGGAGTCAAGAACTTCCTGCCACTCTTCTACTGATGTTTCGCTAGTTAGTTTGTAGAGGAAATTGCCCACATTATTAACAACAACTGACAAGCCACCAAGTTCTTTGGCTGCATTTTCTACCAAGGACTTAGCTTGATCAGGATTGGTAACATCTGCTTGGAGGGCGATCGCTTTAACTCCATAAGTCGCTGCTTCCTCACTAGCTTTGCTGGCTGCTTCTGCACTACGGTTATAGTGAAATGCGATATCAAATCCTTGACTTGCTAGCTTGAGGGCGATCGCCCGTCCAATTCCTCCCGACGATCCGGTTACGAGCGCTTTTTTTAGCATTGTTCTTGAACTTTATTGTGATATAACTTGTCGATTTGCTTTTGCAGATAATCCAAAATCAATACATGGGTGTACGTATTAAGAGGATACTCTGTTGCCCTTTGGGGAGTCACCCATGCCCATTCCTCAATTTCTTCGTTGGGTGTGATGGTTTCGCCCTTCGAGAACGCGTAGTAGTTCACCATAATGAAATGGGCTTCCCGCACAAATTGTGAATCTAGAACTGCTTCTTGTAGTAACCCAAAGCGTACGTCAGTCAACTCTAAACCGACTTCTTCTCGAAACTCTCTTTTAACTGCAGCTTCTAGCGTTTCGCCCCATTCCACTTTACCTCCCGGTACACCCCATGTGCCTCGCCACTTGGTCGTTTTGACTATTAAGACTTGTCCATGAGAATTCACAGCAAGTGCCCCTACAGTCGTTAAAGGGAAATGCTTCTCCACAGATATCTGTCCGATTGGGTTTGATTTTGCATTACTTTGCCTTAACCATCTAGAATAACATCTCTAAGTTAAGCATTGACACAAAGGTGATTATGTGGGCACAATCTCACTTTCTGTTTTAAGTGTTCCAAATATAAAGTAAATACTAAGACATCAGTCTATTCGCTTTGTTTAGTACTTTGCAGCAAACTAAGTTCAGTTTAATACTGAATAAGCGCGGACTCGCTCGTGGAGTTATCTTGTGTTGTGTGTTCTGCATTTTGTTAGCGTAGCGGGCCGTCCGAGAGTGCGCCCCCTAAGGGGCTAGCCCGTTTTTCTCAAGAATTACTTGGTATTTAAGAACCGAAAATTACGGGCTTGCTGTTCTAACCTGGAGGCGAGTCGATCGCAAACCCTGTTACACAATTCAAAAATCATTTCATCTTCAACTCGGTAATAGGCACAGGTTCCTTCACTGCGACGACTAAGGATTCCCGCTTGCCACATGACCTTCAAGTGTTTTGATACATTAGCCTGAGAAGTCTGTGTTGCCTCTACCAATTCTTGCACGCATTTTTCTTCATCTCGCAGCAAATGCAACAGCCGTAGGCGCATAGGTTCACTCAAGAGGCTGAAGTATTCAGCCACTTGTTGCACGACTTCTGGCGGTACAGGCAACGCTTGTTTCATCAGGGCAGACCCGTAAGGACTCATTAAAAATTTAACAACTAGGCATCGATATATAGATTAATACTTAATCTGGGTTAATTCGCATCAAAGGTTGACCATATTCTACTGGTTCACCGTTTTGTACGAGAATTTCTATGACTTGTCCGGATACTTCGGCTTCAATTTCATTCATCAGTTTCATGGCTTCTATGATACATACTGCTTGACCGCTCCGAATGCGATCGCCCACTTGCACAAATGGTGCTTCGCCTGGACTCGGCGCACGATAAAACGTCCCCACCATTGGGGAAGGGATTTCCACAAACTTCTGTTCTATAACAGAGGAACCAATCGGTGGTGAGTGTACGCCAGAAGTATTACTGTCAGTGGGGCGGTTTGGCGGGGTTACCGTCACTGTCGGAGGCGACATTACTAACGGAATAGGCGGTGGAACTGGTGTGTTCGGTGTACCAACCGCCCCTAACGCCCCTTGAGGTGCTGCTGACAACATTGGAGGAACGCTTACAGCCTTACGAACTGTGAGTTCAAAATCGTCACTTTTGAGCGTGACTTCTGCAATGTCCGTTTGTGCGATGGTTGTCAACAGTTGGCGGATTTCATTAAAGTCCAATGGCACAGCTTTCCTTACCTCATGCAATTAGATCGTACAGAGACTTTATCTTTTGAAATGAATTTGTATAGTTAGGCAGGGATGGAAATCCCTGTCATAGATGAAAATCGGGATTTGCATCTAGAGGTGAGAAGAAAGTTACTCCCTGCCAAGGTATTTATCGTCACGGGTGTCTATACGGATGCGTTCTCCTTGAGAAATAAACAAAGGAACCATCACCATTGCTCCCGTTTCCAAAGTTGCAGGCTTAGAACCACCAGTAGCAGTGTCACCCTTAACACCTGGATCTGTTTGCACAATTTCCAATACTACGGAGTTAGGCAGTTCCACTTCCAGGACTTGGTCGCCCCAGCGAACAACATTGGCTTCCATACCTTCTTTGAGGTATTTTACGCGATCGCCAATCTGTGAGGCGCTCAATCTGCCTTCTTCATATGTTTCCATATCCATAAAGACGTATTCGTCACCTTCTTTATAGGTATGTTGCATTGTGCTTTTTTCCAGGTTAGCTTGGGGAACTGTTTCACCTGCGCGGAAAGTTTTTTCCACCACGCTTCCACTTTGAACATTTTTCAATTTCGTCCGCACAAAAGCAGAACCTTTTCCTGGCTTAACGTGGAGGAATTCCACCACACGCCATACGGACCCATCTAATACTATCGAAACACCGGGTCGAAAATCGTTGCTGGAGATCATGAAACTTTTAAAATTTTGGGAGACAATCGGGATTTATTTTAACCTCCAATAGGAGTGATTAGTTATTTCTTTGATCATTAGTTATTAGTACTTAGTCAAAAACCAACAGTTATCCTTCCTCCCCGACTTTCCCGGCGAACTTCACTTTTTTAGTATGCCAGCAACATGATATTAGCTGCTGCGGCTGAAAAAGACAGCAGCAATGATAATTAACCCTAAAAGCGCCAAAGGTACCCAGAGATTGGGAAAATCAGACAAACTCATAAAATAAAAAAACAAAAATCAAAAATTGTTTTTCGTCAAAAAGACGACAACTTTTTTTTAATGGATTAAATTCTAGTTGTCCAGCTGTCTAAATTTTCGATCATCCTGCGTTGAAGTGAACAATTCTCTTATCTCAATAAATTGTTCACTGGAGCTTGACTAATAAACGAGTATGTGCATATGCATTAGGAAACGAACAATGGTGTTGTTCGTAGGGCTGAGGGGAAGTGCGATCGTCCGTATATGCCCGAAGGGTTTGCCTCAGATACTCATTCACTAATTCAATAATCCGGATATCGGGAAAGTTAGGAGTGAAATTAGCTTCTACTTTCGTATGGTGTAAGCAACTGATACGCGCGTTGCATTCATACGTATTACCTCACCCCGCCCTACGGGCACCCCTCTCCTTATAAAGGAGAGGGGATGGAGGTTTGTGAACACAATTTCGTATGAAAAGCTTTATACTCAGCCTAAACCCAGAAACTTTGAAATCAGTGGCAAAAGTTTACTACACGCCTCAACTAATGTTGCTGCACTCGGTAAGCCAGCAACCGTGCCTTTTAAAATTTTCATAGCTGTTTTCGCTCCCTTTTGCATCGCCCCTTCTTGAGGATTTTTTCCAGCTTCTGCTAAAGCTTTCACTTGTTCTAATGCCTCAGCTTTATCTTCTTGGCTTAAGTCTGTCTCAGCCTCAATTGCTTCTTGCAATTGCGTCAACAATTCCTTAATTCCTGGTTTTTCTGATTCCGGAGACTCTGGTAATTGGTTGATGGTATTTGTTACCACACCGCTAATATCAATTTCACCGAAATTCAAAGCTTGTCCGCTGGCATTAAAATCTCCGCCAACACTGCCAATTTCGATTTTGCGGCTGCCATCATTACTGTTAGTCATATTTTTATTCTCTAGTTTATTGTCAACTTGAACATTAACAGGCTTACTCGCTAATAAGCTAATAATCTCTTTCATGTCTCCACTTTGTTGGCGATAGATGACTATCTGCTCATCTTTAGCTTGTAATTGTGCTTTATATTTTTCTTCTACAGCTTGAAGTGCTAGTTGATAATTTTGTGTAAAATCACTATGAATCTTTTCTTTATCGGCATCAAGAGGCACGTTAACCTTAACGACGACAACGCCATCACCTTTGTTTTCAATACTCTGGATAGCGAGTTCCGTGTCTGCATTTTCCACTTGCACTTTTTTGAAAGCCGCAGCAAAAGCTTTCCAGTTTATGCCGTCGCGGAAAATTAAATCAACGGTAGTTAAAACTTCTTCAAACAGCTTGGTAAATTCTCCTGGTTGAAATTCGCCACTACTCGGACGGCGTTCGCGATCATCGGTTTCAGGTTTGGGTTTTTCTAGAAGATAGATAAAGCGACAATCGACATTATCTAACTTGGTTGTACTTTCAATATTCCACGCTTTCACACAAGCACCAGTCATGTGAGCGCTGGTAAAATCAGTGCCAACAGCTTGAGTGAGAGTCAAGTTTGTCGACTCTAAACAAGCTCCTTGAAAGGTAGCTTCACTAATATCAGCGTCTTTGAGATTAGCGTCTTTCAAGTCAGCGCTGATGAGATTTGCACCTTTAAGGTCAGCACCAACATAGGATTTTCCTCGACCATTGCCAGTGACGAGCAAATAGAGAACATCTCGGTTAGTTAATATGGTGTCGCCGACTCTGGCAAAGTCAAGTTTTTTTGCCTTATAAAAACGAGTCCGTGTCAGGTTAGCTTTTCGTAAATCTGTGTTTTTCAGAGTTGCACCAGTAAAATCAGCATCGGTTAAATCAGCATTACGAAAACTGGTTCCACCTGTAGCAGCAAAGGCGATGGCAAATAAGCGAACCCAGGTATATTTTTTATCTCCAGCTAGACTACGCCAGCCAATGTAAGCGCTAAACAGTACGAAGGCAACGGCAACGGTGATAGCGATGGCGAAAGGAAGGGCGGCAAAGGCGATAGCTAGGGTGACGACGATGACTCCAGCGATCACTCCAGCGAAGGTTCCGGCGATGGCAACAGCGAAGGTGATGACGAAGGCGATGGCAAAGTTAATTGCAAAGGCTCCAGCAAAGACGAGGGCAAAAACTCCAGTGAAGGCAATGGCTTTAATGGAGACGAAAGCAATGTAAAGAGCAAAGGCTGCGATGACAGTAAAAACGGCGGCAGCGGCAGAGGTTCCTAAACTTACTGTTAAACCCTTGCGAATAGTGACAGTAAAAAAGACTGGAAGCGCAATTAGGCAGATTACACTAGCGATGATGTAATCAAGGGTGGTAGTGTCAAAAAAAAATACTGCAAATGGTACAAATCTACCAGTAATGATTGACAAAAACCCTGATAATCCTGACAGCAGCCATGAGATTATGAGCAATCCAATTACCTGATGTCTCTGTAACCCAGCCTTAGCACCTCGGAAGTTAGCATCTTTGAGAATAGCGTTGCTAAAATTTGCTCCTCTAATATCTGCTTTGCTAAAGTTTGCTCCAGTCAGATTTTGACCTTTAAAGGAGCGCCCTCGGAGATTTTGACCGGAGTAGTCTGGCGGCATAACTGGGTCATGAAGGGTTTTTGTTTTAGAATTTATACAATGTGACTGTGCAATTTTCCGGATTTTGGAAAAATTTCGTCAAACAGTATAGATTGCATAATTCTCAATAAGCCCGTAGGGTGGGCAAAACACACCACAAAAAAGCTAGTTGCAACTCCCGGATTTAATTTTTGCCCACCTTAATAAATGCGATCTGCCGAAGGCAGCAGCGTTTGCGCAGCGCCAAAGCTCGCCGGGGGGATACTCCCCCCGGCGAGCTTTGCCCCTTAGGGGCTAGCTATCGCCTGTAAGGTGGGCATTACTCTATTCTTGATAGATTTCAATATTTTGGGCAATGCCCACCCTACCTCTTTGTCTAGGAATATCTCGCGCTTGCTAAAAGTGCGATCGCCCGTAGGGTGGGCATTGCTTACGAAATCTTGCAATATGTTCTAAAAGATTAAGAGCAATGCCCACCTTACTCTTATTCACCAAATACCATCTCAGCGAAATTTGGAACTTGGGGCTTTTTACCACAACAGCTACAAGCCCAATCAGCTTGATATCCGCCTTTTTTTACCCATCTGTGAAAACTGGAATACTCCCATAAGTGGGGACAGGATACTAACCCATGTTTAACTGGATTGTAATGGATGTAATCCAAATGCCTTGCTAGATCTATTTCATCACGAATAGTGTGTTCCCAGAACCGACGTTGCCAGACATTACTTTCTCGGTGTTTGCGTCGCGAAGCTGAAACATTTTGAGGTAATGACTTTTTACCCCGTAGCAATCTTGTAAACAGAACTTTTAACCGGGAGACTCGTTGCGAGTAATCTAAATCATCAGATGGTAACGTCCACAGGAAATGAATATGGTTGGGTAAAATGACTCCTGCAGTAATTTCAAAGGGTTTTTCAGTCCGTGTCTTGGCGACAGCAGTCCGCAAGCGAGAGATGTTTTCTGGCTCGGAAAATAGAGGTGTGCGGTAGTAAGTCACCAGAGTTAGGAAAACAGTTCCACCTGGGACATAGGAGCGACGATATTGGGACATATTGGGTAATATTAATAATTTTCGTGGGCATTGCCCTATCAGATTATTGTTATAAAGTATACTTTTTGAAGGGCAATGCCCACCCTACCTCTGTGCTCGTTTGGTAAAGCGTAATTCCCACACTACCAATCAAGCTCCTGTTTGGTCACACATTCCTCAAGAGGAGTACGCATTCCTTCAAGGAGATCCTCTCGCATTCCAGGTACTTGCAGTATGTACAACGTTTCTTGAATTGCGTTCCAGTCCTCAAGAGCAACAAGTACCGCTTGATTTTGATTACCAGTAATTATGACTGGTGTGTGAGATTGTGCACTTTCATTGATGACAGCATCAAGGTGCTGTTGTGCATCGTTAACATGAATCACATCCATAATTGGAACCAATTGCTTTACTTAAAAAGCTATTAAAAATAACCTAGACTCTAAGTTAACAAAATTAAGTTCGTAGAGTAGGCAGTGCCCACAAAATATTGAAAAATATTCTAAAAATATAAGAGCAATGCTTTCTTGGAGAGTAAGAATTGTTTGCCAAAATTAAAGAAAGTCAAGCAACAGTAAGTTCATATTGCAAAAGTAAAAGCTCATCTGCTTTCAAAGTAGCCATTGCATATTCACGCCCTTGGGTGTCAGCAAATTCCACTAAATAATGATATTCTTCTGCTTCTTCATACACTTCTACAATCGTTCCGACTTGTCCACTTGGTAAACTTTTGATAGAAGTGTAATCCGGTTCTACCAAACTTAATCGCTCAATTGAAACTGGGTTGAGTAGGGCGACAGTATCCAAAAGTTTAAATTTTTTCATCGATTTTTAGAAATGCAGAAATTAAACGTGGATTCGGTTTTTTCGAGGTCATTTCTCAGATGGTACGCAGTCGAACCCCAGTGGTAATTTCATTGTCTGTTGAAATGCCCTAAGACAGAAAAGCCTAATACAAGAAAGATATTATCAGGCGCTCGCTCTAGTATTCCGTTTCTATCACCTCAGAACTCAAAACCTTAACCTCATAATTCGGACGAGGTGAGTGCAAAATGAAAACAGGCGATCTGCGCGGAGCGCAGCAGCGTTTGCGCAGCGCCAAAGTCTGCCGGGGGGATACTCCCCCCGGCGAGCTTTGCCCCTTAGGGGCTAGCTATCGCCCCACTCACCTTCCAACCTCTATTCCCTGGTAAAATCAAAACCTGAGGACTGTGTATAGGGAGATAATCAAGTTGCCTACACTTGGTGTAAACATTGACCACATCGCCACGATTCGCCAAGCGCGGCGGACGGTGGAACCAGATCCTGTGGCGGCGGCGGTACTAGCAGAATTAGCTGGTGCAGATGGTATTACGGCGCATTTACGGGAAGATAGGCGACATATTCAAGAACGGGATGTGCGTCTGTTACGACAAACAGTGAGAACGCATCTGAATTTGGAGATGGCGGCGACAGATGAAATGGTTGGTATTGCCCTGGATATCAAACCCGATTACGTTACTTTAGTACCCGAAAAGCGAGAAGAAGTCACCACAGAAGGCGGACTAGATATTGCTGGTCAGATTGATAGAATAGGACAGGTAGTTGATAAATTGCAAAGCGCTGGTATTCCTGTCAGTCTATTTATTGACGCTGAATTAGCACAAATAGAAGCATCTGTCAAGGTGCAAGCAAAGTTTATTGAGCTACACACTGGGCAATATGCTGAGGCTAAGGATGAAACTAGCCGCGAGCAGGAATTAGCCTTGCTATCCAAAGGGTGTGAGCAAGCAATAAATGCAGGGCTACGAGTGAATGCTGGACATGGACTCACTTACTGGAACGTCTATTCTCTCGCTAATTTGCCAGGGATGGAAGAACTAAATATTGGGCACACGATTGTTAGCCGCGCCGCACTTGTTGGTATGGAAAGAGCAGTCCGTGAGATGAAATTAGCAATGCGGGGTCAACTATAACAACAATCAGCAAGCAACTAACAGTATAATATAACGATTTTGGGGTTCGACTGCGTAAATCCAAAAAGTCTTTGGTATGTTCAAGACAGAGATTATTTTCTGACCATAATTTATTATGAGCGCAACACAGTCGAACGATACTCCAGTTTGGGTACAAGATAGAGACACAGTGATCGCACATAGTCCTGACGCCCAGTGGCGCTATCAAACCCCTCCAGATTACTCTCGCTCAAAAGAAAATCTTGCGAAACAAAGTACATACAACTACGCCGAAGGTTCACTAGAGGCAATTGTCCAAAACTTAGTCAGAACTTTTGAAATGGAAGCATCGTTCAAAACCAATCCACAGCAGTGGTTGTCGGTTGTGAACGAACAGTTTCGTATGAGTAGTAATGGTGGTCCTGCTTATACAGCGTCAGATGTGGTCAAGGCTGGCACTTATAATTTATTTATTGGTGATACAGAAGAATACAAGGCTTCTGAGGAAGACTTTGAATCATCAGCCAACCTTTTCCATACAGCATTTCCCCAAGGATTTCTGTGGGAAGTGCTTGAGGTTTATTCGGGTCCACCAAATGTTACATTTAAATGGCGACACTGGGGAACTTTTAATGGTTCATACAAGGACTATACACCAACAGGAGAGACAGTAGAGGTCATCGGTATAAGCTTGGCGCGTGTTACTGATGATTTGAAAGTTCTTTCTATTGAACACTACTTCGACAACAGTCTGTTTCTCAAAAAGCTAACAAACGGTCAAAAACAAACAACTGGCGAACAGCAGGAAGGTGGTTGTCCGTTCCATTCCTAAATCAGGTACTCTATATTTTAGTTATTGTGTAGGACACAGCGCAATCCTCTGTGTCCTACACAATAACTAGATTAACAAAGGATGAAAATGCAAACATATTATTACATTTTGGCGAGTCAACGGTTTCTCCTGGAACAAGAACCGATGGAGGAAGTTCTCAAGGAACGCACTCGTCACTACCACGAACAAGAAAAAGAAATTGATTTTTGGGTGGTTAAGCAACCAGCTTTTCTGGAAGCATCCCAAATGTCACAAGCGAAGGCAAAATGCCCCCAGCCAGCAGTAGCGATTATCTCCACGAATCCCCAATTTATTACCTGGCTGAAACTTCGATTAGAATATGTCCTGACAGGCGAATTTCAAGCTCCTTCACCAGAAATTCCTGATGCTTTGGCATCTCTGGCTGCCGTATCTTAATGTATGATAATTAGTCATTAGTGAGACCAGTGCTGCGGGAGGGGAGCCACTGCGTTGGAGAGCCCGCGCTGCAGGAGGGTCTCCCTCCGTAGGCGTCTGGCGTCCGGGTTTCCCGGCTTGTTCGCATGATTGCGTCTCCCCTTGGGAGATAGCATGTGGCGTTTTCCCGACAGCCAGGCATCTGGCGAACCCGAAGGGTCATTAGTTATTGGACTATAAACTACTGACTAATAGCTACTATAGGATTCCTATTTGATTTTTGAACGGAACTCAGTAAAGTTTATCTTCTCAGTTAAGCGTTAAGCGTTCCCTACCTCAACTAGTAACTTCGTAAACCAAACCGGATTCCTATAAATACATTAATTTTTATCAAAAAACTAAGAAAAGTTTATGTATAAGAGTGTTGTTCAGAAATTTCAGATATCAAATACTTTAGTGAGTAGTTTCTTGCTAGCTATTGTTGGGTTAAGTGCTAGCATCAATTCTGCTTCTGCTCAACAACAAAATATTCCTGTCTGTCAACCTCCCAATTTGGGTGAGTATCTTTTGTTAGTCAGTAGTCCCACTACAGAGAATCAGAAGCAGTTACGTCAAGCTTTACCGTCTAACACTAAGATAAGCACTTGTAGATATATCAAAAATACAGTCACACGAATTGGTGGGTTTAACAAGATAGATGATGCTAATAGTTGGGCGAGGTATATCAAGAATATAGTCGGGTTATCTGCTTTTGTCTCTACTCGACCGTCATCAGAAGTGGCACAGAAACCCTCTACGGTGGCACAGAAACCGCCCACCGCAACACAAAAACCGCCCACCGCAACACAAAAACCACCTACTCAGACAGTAAGCAGCTATAAACCCGAACGTTTGGGAGAGGGTTTGGCTGTATTAGTAGATTACTATAACCGTCCTGAAATGGCGAACAAAGTACGGGAAGTCGTTAAGGGAGACGTAGGTTTTGTTTCCTACGGAGAACGTCCTTATTTGCTGGCGGTTTACACGACGAATCAAAAAGAAGCATACAGCACACTGCAAAAGTTGAGCGAACGAGGTTTTTTTGCCGTAGTTGTAGATAGTCGCAAAGTTATGCTACTGCGCTCATCTGTGCGTTTGCAGTAGCTTGGAGCAAAATACAGTCAGGTTTTTTGGTTGATTATGGACTGACAACCAACACGCCGGTTGATTTAGCCAACCACGAGATAGTTATACCCAACGCCGAACCAACAATCACCTGGACAGGTGTATGTCCCAGTAATTCTTTGAGGCGATCGCCATCAAACTCTGGGTGTTCGTGAAACAATTCATCAATCATCTGATTAAGGATACGGGCTTGCTTTCCAGCAGCTTGACGAACTCCTGCGGCGTCATACATGACGATAATCGCAAAAACCATTGCCAGTGCAAATTCCGCAGAACCCCAACCAAGAGTTTGCCCGACTCCAGTTGCAAGAGCTGTTACTAGTGCAGAATGTGCACTAGGCATTCCTCCAGTTGTGACTAAAACTCTAACATTTAGCTTACGATTCTTGAGTAGTTCGATGACAAGCTTTAATGCTTGAGCCATCAAACAAGCTCCTAAAGCAACCCACAACACTCGGTTTTCTAATATGTCGCCTATATCCTGCATGCTATTTTGATCAGATGAAAAGTTATGAGTTGTGAATGATGAATTATGAACAGAGATATGAATTCTGAATGACATATTATATAATGCCCTGCTTATATCATTCATCATTCATGATTTATTTAATTTTTACGACTCGTGATAAAGTGTGCTAATTCCTTTAATGGCAAAGCTTTATCTCCAAAAGATTCTAATTCTGCACAAGCTTCCTCTACAAGCTGCTGAGCTTTTTGTTTTGATTCTTCGAGTCCCCAAAGACTAGGATACGTCACTTTTTGAGCCTGTAGGTCTTTACCAGCAGTTTTGCCCAATTGCTCGTCGGTTTGAGTGATATCTAGAATGTCATCAATAATTTGAAAAGCAAGCCCAATATTTTCGGAATAGTGAGACAGCCGCTGCACTTCTGTTGATGATGCTCCTGCTATTATCCCACCACAGACAACACAAGCTTCTAAAAGAGCACCTGTTTTGTGCCGATGAATGAAATTCAACGTTTCTACCGAGATATCTGTCTTTCCTTCTGACTCTAAATCAAGCACTTGACCACCAACCAAGCCTGTAGCTCCCGTCGCATGACCCAAACGAGCAATAACCTGTACAACTCGCTCTAGTGGTACATTATGAGTCTGAGTGACTACATACTCAAATGCGTAGGCTAACAACCCGTCCCCAGCTAAAATCGCAATGTCATCACCATAAACTTTGTGATTTGTCAACTTACCGCGACGGTAATCATCATTATCCATTGCTGGCAAGTCGTCGTGAATGAGCGACATTGTGTGGATCATCTCCACAGCACAAGCGGTAGCCATTGCCATATCAATGGTACCACCCATCATCTCACAGGCCGCAAGGCAAAGAATAGGGCGCAAACGTTTACCTCCAGCCATGAGCGAGTAGCGCATTGCTTCGTAAATCTTTTCTGGATAACGGATGGAAATAGATTTATCCAAAGCAGCTTCACAAAGGTTTTGTCGCTCTTTGAGATAAGCTCGTAAGTCAAATTTGGCTTGCTGTGGAGTTTTTTGAATGTTATCAGCTGTTACCATTCTTAAATTCCTTAGTGTTGTGTTATATACGTAACAATTTTACGGGAAAGAGTCATCCATCATTCGTTATTCGTCATTTGTTACGTTTTTAACAAATGACAAATGACATATTCCTAACTATGGGAGCGTTGGCTATAGCTATTCACCGTATTTTGTAGCAACATAGCTACAGTCATCGGACCAACACCACCGGGAACTGGTGTGATAAATTCCGCAACACCAGCAATTGACTCAAAGTGGACATCACCAACCAGACGACTTTCACCGCTTGAGTGTGTCACACGATTTATGCCTACATCTACCACAACAGCACCCGGTTTCACCATCTCAGCAGTAATGAGTCCTGGACGACCTGCTGCTGCAATTAGAATATCAGCATTTGTGGTGATGGACTGCAAAGAGTGCGATCGCGAATGAGCCACAGTCACAGTCGCATCAGCCTCTAGCAGCATCAAAGCCAGTGGTTTGCCTACCAAAATACTGCGTCCTACCACTACCGCATGCTTTCCGCTCAAAGGAATACCATATTCCTGCAACAGCCGCATAACTCCCGCTGGAGTGCAGCTACGTAAACCAGGTTCTCCTCGCACCAGTCGCCCTAAGTTAATTGGGTGCAGTCCATCAGCGTCTTTGTCTGGCGCGATTTGATGCAAAAGCGTTACAGCATCCAAGTGGTTAGGTAAAGGTAATTGCACGAGAATACCATCGACTCTTTGATCATGATTGAGTTCTGCAATCACTTGTTCTAGTTCTGCTTGAGTCGTTTGTGTGGGAAAATGCTTGCCAAAAGAGTCAATACCCACTTTCTGGCAAGCTCGTTCTTTGCCCCGTACGTAAGCTGCTGAGGCTGGGTTATCACCCACCATCAGCACTGCTAAACCTGGCGGGCGTCCTATTTTGGGTTGCAATTGTGTAATCGCAGCACAAAGTTCTTGCTGAATTTTGTTAGCTAAAGCTTTACCATCAAGGAGTTTGGCCGTTTTTGTTTCCATGATAATTCAAGAGAAGTACGCAACGCGCCAAAGCGCGTTGCTATTTCATGATGATCTCGCAAAAGTGTGGAAACCGTGCGTCTTTAGACGACGGAGGAAACATGACGCGGCGTTATTTTTAGCCGTTTAAATATCTATGGAACCATTACCGCCTTGGGGTTACTTGAATCGGTGTACTTTTGCGATGTACTTTCAATGGGGCAGTTACCATTTCAATTCGTTCGCCCTTTCGGGTTCGCCAGAACAAGCGTGAGGGAAACCAGGACTATGGCACAAAGTGCCACGCTGCTTTGAACAGTACTGGACTCACCTCTACGCATAACGGTTTTGCTCCGTAGAGCCTTCCCTTTGGACTACGCTCAAGGCAAGCCTTGCGGGAGTAAAGTTAGCCTAAACAATGTTATTGGTCGGTACCCTTACGGGTTGGCACTTCCTTCTCCCAAAGGGAGACGCCAAAGGCGAACAACGGGGGGAACCCCCAAGGCCGGAGTGCCTCAGTTTATCAAGAACACTGGCTTAACCCTCTAAACCTGTTTAATCTTTGATTTCTAGAGCTACAGACTGGCTTGCTTAACGGCACGCTGCGCGAACGTATCCGTAGGTAGGAACTTAAACACTTGCCCAATAACGTAGTACACAAGGTACTGAGTCGGGTCAACTAATCCTAAGACTGGAGGCTAGAAGCCCCTAGCCTTTAGGCAGGGGTGTTGACGCTTTCCTTGCAAGCAGCAAAACCACATTCATTATCTTCTCAGATTGGTTGTCTAAGAAGACTTTAGAAACCAGAATTAGTGAATGTTGCTTGTAGAAATTAAGCGCTGTACAAATTAACTATCATATGCATCACGAAATTTGGTTCTTTTCAGTGTTAACCATACCAAACTCTTTCACCTGCACAGTAGCTTGTAAAGTAAAGTAGAAGGCAAAAGTATCAAGAAGCAGTTATGTACGTGCTAATTGGTGGAGCAGGTTTGGTAGGGTTGACTTTGGCACATAAATTGGTAGAACTAGGGCATACCGTAGCTGTGATTGACTTTGATCCTAATGCTTGTCGCTATGCGCGCGAACAAGTAGGGGCAATGGCTTTTGAAGGCAGTGCTGTCAGTACAGAAGTGCTGTTAGAAGCTGGAATTCGTAAAGCCGACACTTTGGCAGCTGTCTTACGAAATGATGCCTTGAATTTGGCGATGGTAACTCTCGCCAAGCATTACCGTGTTCCCCACATTCTAACTCGGATGCGCCATTCCGATTTTGCAGAACCTTTTCGATTGGCAGGAGCTAATCATATCATCAGTACCATTGACTTAGCGGTTTCAACAATGGTAAATGCCATTGAGTATCCGCAAGTTGAATCAATCATGCATTTTGAGCAGGGGCAGATTGAGGTGCTCAAACTTTTGATTCCAAATAATTGCTATGTTGCTGGTCGTACAGTTGCCGAAGTTGCTCAAGATTCCCGGTTTCCTAATGGTTCTCTAATTATTGGCTATCAACCCCATCCCCACGAAGATTTGATGATTCCTAACGGCAGTACAGTACTCGAACCTGATTCAACTGTGCTGATTGTGACTAAACCAGGGTCGTTACATCAAGTCATTGATTTTATTGAAGGTTGTAAATGATTTTTTCTAATGAAGCTATACCCAGTTTTTTATTTAGCGATCGCTCTTATTTTACTGACATCCTGCACATCACCACAGAATCCATCGCAGTCACAAGCTGATATGAGTCAGGGAAATCAATCTCAAAAGGTGGTAACTTTAGATAAAAATTTCAAGGCAGTGATGGGTGAAACTATTTATGTCCCTATCTACTCCCACATCTATCATGGCGATAATAAAAGAGTTTTCGATTTAGCAGCGACTCTGAGTATTCGTAATACTGATTTGACCAAGCCGATCATCATTACTTCTGTGCGCTACTATGACTCGAATGGCAAACAACTTAAACAGTATTTAGAGCGCCCAATTCAACTTGACGCCCTAGCTTCTACGGATTTTGTTGTAGATAGAACTGACACTAGTGGAGGTGTTGGGGCTAACTTTATTGTCGAGTGGGTAGCCCAAACAAAAGTTTTTCAGCCCGTGGTTGAAGCAGTTATGATTGGTACTGATTTTCAGCAAGGTATTTCTTGGATTAGTCCTGGCAAGGTTATTAAAAGTCAAAGTAATTCTAAGCAATCATCTTCTGTACAGGGTTCTTGAAAGTGATCCACGAGCTGCACAAACCATGAGCGACAAAAAGCTATCAACACGTCTATATCCAACCCGCATTGACATTCCTGCTGAGGCGCGCAAGCAAATTGTTGGAATTCTCAACCAAACTTTAGCAGCGAGTTTGGATCTCAAAACCCAAGTTAATACCAATTCTCTATGAAGTTGCACTTAATAAAGCACAAATGATGTAATCCCATCCGCAAATCGATGCGATTGCTTCAGGAGATATAGAATCAAGAACCTGTTTTAGGTTCCGCCTTAATTCATCTAAATTAGTGCAATGTTCTTAAGACAATTCGTATAGGATTCCTCTGCAGATTTTTACGAAGCTAGGTACAGTTTATGTTCCCTATTCTCTGTTAAGCGTTCCCTACCTCAACCAGTTCGTTCATAAACCAAATCGGATTCCTATAGTTGAGTGAAAAAATAATTTAGCAGTATCTTTTTGGTAAGTACGGCACTTTTAAGTGCGTACTTTTCATTTTATATGTACATATTTTAAGATTGAAATAGTTGAAAACTAGATGCAACAAAGTAACTTTCAATAAAAATCATTCTTACCACTAAAAGACACTTTGTTCTTGCTGGCTATTGGAACCATGATTTTTAACTGGTAGCCAACAAAGATGGTTGATGTTTTTACTGCAATAAACTATCAAAATGGAGATAAAACTTATGGCTCCCAACACCAAAACTCACCTCATTCATGATAGAAATGCACGCGGTCAAACCAAAATAGGTTGGCTCGATAGTTACCACACATTTTCCTTTGGTAATTTTTACGATCCAAATCGTATGGGATTTCGTTCTCTACGAGTTATTAACGATGACCGCGTTGTTCCCGGTACTGGTTTCCCAACTCATGGACACCGCGATATGGAAATCCTCACCTATGTTCTAGAAGGAGCAGTAGAACATAAAGATAGCTTAGGGAATGGTTCAGTCATACGTCCAGGTGAAGCGCAAATCATGAGCGCTGGTACTGGTATTATGCACAGCGAAAACAATCCTTCTGAAACTGAGCCAGTCCACCTTCTGCAAATTTGGATTCTTCCTGACAAACAAGGACTGCAACCCAGGTATGATCAAAAAACGTTTCCCATTGAAGAAAAACGTGGAAAACTACGTTTAATTGGTGCTAAAGATGGACGTGATGGTGCTATCATCATCAATCAAGATGTTGACCTATACACATCTATTTTGGAACCTGGTGACGTTATCAACTATCACCTGAAACCCAATCGTTATGCCTGGTTGCAAATAGCTCAAGGTATCGCCACTTTGAATGGAGAAGAACTCAGAGCAGGTGATGGCGTGCAAATGAGTGGCGAAGAACAACTCGAAATTAGCACCAACATCGGTGCAGAAATCTTGCTTTTCGATTTGGCGTAAGACATACCTGAAGAAATAAAAATTCTTCATCAGTAGTAGCTCATCCTCTATAATTCTCTAGGGATATATAAGCTCCCAATCTTGCTCCTAGGTTTAACCTAGGAGCAAGATTAATGTTTAGTAAAAGTTAAGTAAAGGAAAGAATTTATGGCACCTGTTTCAGAAAAAGTTGCAATCGTTACAGGATCATCACGAGGAATTGGACGTGCGATCGCACTCAAATTAGCTGGTAACGGTGCATCAGTTGTGGTGAACTATGCAGGTAATCCAAACAAAGCAGAGGAAGTTGTTGCAGAAATTGAAAATCTTGGAGTAAAAGCAATTGCACTTAAAGCCGATGTGAGCAAAGTGACTGATATCCAGCGACTTTTTGAGCAGACAATTGAACATTTTGGCAAAATCGATATTTTAGTCAACAACGCTGGTATTGCCTTGTATAAGCTACTTGTTGATGTAACAGAAGAAGACTTCGACAAGATTTTTGCCATTAATGTCAAAGGCACTTATTTTGCTTGTCAACAAGCTGCACAGCACATGGCAGACGGTGGACGCATTATCAATCTTTCTTCATCAACGACGGTTATGATGATGCCGACTTATAGTGCGTATGTGGGAACCAAAGGTGCTGTTGAACAAATCACAAGAATCGTGGCAAAAGAGTTGGGAGGACGAGGTATCACAGTTAATGTAATCTCTCCTGGTCCAACTAATACAGAACTGTTCACAGAAGGTAAAACAGAAGAACAAATAAATCGTATTTCTCAAATGGCAGCTTTAGGAGGGCTGGGACAAGTGCAAGACATCGCCGATGTAGTGGCGTTTGTTGCTAGCGATGAAGCGCGATGGATAACTGGGCAAAATATTCGTGTTAACGGCGGTGCAGCATAAGATAGCAGGCAAGAACAACATTAACAATTGTCTTGAGTAGCGCTTGTGAATCTGCCTGTGAGGGGAAGCTATGCGGCTTCAAAAGCCGCTAATCTATGAATGAGTCGTGGGATAAATGCTCAAAGGTTCCGGCGCAGGGGACTGTAGTCGTTGCCGTGATGCCAAGAACCGTTAACAATAACTTCAGTAAGGATTACGATAAACCGAAGACAAATCCGGCTGAAATTGGAACGGCGGCGTTACAGGCGGTACAGATCGCAAGTTGAGTTATGTATATCTCGGTAAGAAAACACAACATACAATTGCTTAACTGAACACGAACCGCAAGGCAAGAAAAAATCAAGTAGTTCAAATCCTACCTACTTTAGCGAAAAAATGATCGCGGCACTGGGACGATCTCACTGCCTCAAACCCTCCGGTTGAACATCCCAAACTCAAGAAACTGAATTTTAAGGAGATTGACAGTTATGTCTCAAGTAACTGATTTTTTAGCAGCTGCCAAAAAAGACGAAGCATTAAAAAAACAACTCAAAGCCGCAATGGATAATCACGGTTTTGTCAAAATTGCTCAAGACAAGGGTTATAACTTCACTGCCGAAGAATTGCAAACTGAACTCAATAGTATGTCTGAAGAAGAGGTGGCAGAAATCGTTAATCCCGGTATTGCCCCTCGTGAGCATCTTAAGCCGCAATAATGTTTAGTATGAATGGTGATTAAAACTATCAAAATCATGCAAATGCGTATAGTTGCAGCCAGACGGTAAATGCTAATTGGTAATTGGTGATGGAAACACAGGCTAGTCACCTATTACCTATGATCACTTACCCAGGCACGTTTGTTTTGCAGCTGCGTAAATCCTAACCCACTGAAAAATAACAAAAAATAGTATGGGCAAGTTAGAGGGGAAAATTGCCTTAAGTGCAATAGCTTAAACTCTCTAGCGTGGTCAAGAATGACTCGAACCGGCAGCCGCGAGTATGGAATCCTCGTTATAATAGCTACAGCGAGGGGTTGCAACAAATTGTACAAAAAAGGCGGAGCAACAATCAGGTCGAATGACGCGTAAGCGGCGCGTTTGTGAGACTTTTTGCGTGAGAAAGGAATTGAATTGATGCACCAGAACGATAGTCTTGATACCGAGTCCCAGCGCCTAACAGAAGAAGTGCAAAGAGAGAAAAACTGGAAGCGTTGGGGACCGTATCTTGCAGAAAGGCAATGGGGAACTGTACGCGAGGATTATTCAAAAGACGGTTCATCCTGGGATTATTTCACCCATGAGCAAGCACGCAGTCGCGCTTACCGGTGGGGTGAGGATGGACTTTTGGGGATGTGCGATCGCCAAGGACGTTTGTGTTTTGCCCTCGCCCTTTGGAATGGCGTTGACCCCATTTTAAAAGAACGCCTATTTGGGTTGAGTGGTAACGAAGGAAATCACGGTGAGGATGTAAAAGAATCTTACTTCTACCTCGACTCAACACCAACCCATTCCTATATGAAAGCGCTCTACAAGTATCCTCAAAGTGAATTTCCCTACACGCGCTTAGTTGAAGAAAACCGCAATCTTAGCAAGGATTTAGGCGAGTTTGAACTTATTGATACTGGGATTTTTGAGGAAAACCGCTATTTTGATATTTTTGCTGAGTATGCCAAAGCCGCTCCCAATGACATTTTAATTAAAATTACTGTTGCCAATCGCAGTTCACAAACTGCAACACTACACCTTTTGCCGACAATTTGGTTCAAAAATACTTGGTCTTGGGGTCGTACAGGCGAAAGCTATTGGTCTAAACCGTGCATTGAATATAAAAAAGATGGTGAGCTTTTGCTTTCCCAAGAAACACTCGGTAAATTTCGGTTTGTCGTTGAACCTCTGCCAAATATTGATGCGCCAACTTTTCTGTTTACTGAAAATGAAACAAACGCAGCAAAGTTGTTTGGTGCAGAAAATCCTAGTCATTACGTGAAAGATGCATTTCACGATTACATTGTCAATGGACGTAAGGATGCCGTCAATCCGGAAATGGTAGGCACAAAAGCATCACCTCACTACCGCTTGGAAGTACCAGCAGGGGAAGAGGTGACTGTGCGGTTGCGGTTATTTGCTGAACAAGAAGCCCCAGAACAACCCTTCGACCAGAATTTTGAGCAGATATTTCAGCAACGCATCCGCGAAACTCAAGAATTTTACGAAAAGCATATTTGCGCAGAACTTTGCGAACATGAGCAGCAAGTCGTGCGACAAGCATATGCTGGTTTGCTGTGGTCAAAGCAGTTTTATCATTATGGGGTGAAAGACTGGCTAGAAGGCGATCCTGCACAACCGCCACTAGAAAGAGATGGAGACGTTCCCAATTCTGACTGGATTCACCTGTACAACCGTGATATTATTTCCATGCCCGACAAATGGGAGTATCCCTGGTATGCTACTTGGGATTTGGGATTTCACCTTATTGCTTTTGCCAAAATTGATCCAGACTTTGCCAAGCAGCAGCTGATTCTGTTCCTTCGCGAGTGGTACATGCACCCAAATGGACAAATCCCAGCTTTCGAGTTTGACTTCTCTAGTACGAATCCGCCTGTTATTCCTTGGGCTTGTTGGCGCGTTTATAAAATGACTGCCGAGAAAGGACACAGGGATCGTGTTTTCCTTGCCCGTGTTTTCCAAAAACTTTTGCTCGATTTTACTTGGTGGGTGAATCGCAAAGACGTTACAGGGAAAAACATCTTTGCTGGCGGCTTTTTGGGTATGGATAACATTGGTGTGTTTGATCGTTCCCAACCCCTACCCACTGGTGGACATCTCCAGCAAGCAGATGGTACTGCTTGGATGGCATTTTACTGCGTGACTATGCTGGCTATGGCATTGGAACTTGCCGATGGCGATCCCGCCTACGAAGACATAGCATCAAAATTCTTTGAGCATTTCATTGCTATTTCCGATGCTATGAATAAAATTGGGGGAACTGGACTGTGGGATGAAGAAGACGGCTTTTATTATGATTGGCTGACGGTGGATAATAAGTCTACTCCCTTAAAAGTGCGATCGCTCGTGGGAATTGTTGTATTATTTGCTGCGGAGGTTTTGAATTTTCAACTCATAGAGCATTTGCCTGGGTTTTTGAAACGGATGGAGTGGTTTTTGGCAAACCGCAAAGATGTGACTGAACATATCTCTTGCATGAAGAAAGCGAAAGCGACAAATCATCTTTTGCTAGCAATTCCTACAAAAGAACGCCTGCAACGGGTACTCCAATATTTGCTTGACGAAAACGAATTTCTCTCCCCCTACGGTATCCGTTCACTATCACGTTTTCACTTAGAAAACCCTTATGTATTTCCTGTTGATGATCAAGAGTATCGTGTCGAGTACCTCCCAGGTGAATCTAACAGTGGCATTTTTGGCGGTAACTCCAACTGGCGTGGACCAATCTGGTTTCCCCTCAATTACGTACTAGTAGAAGCCCTAGAGCGTTACTACCACTTCTGGGGTGATAGCTTCCTAGTAGAATGTCCTAGAGGTTCCGGACAGATGATGAACCTATCACAAGTAGCGCACGAAATACAAGAGCGCCTTACCCGGATATTCCTTCCTAATGAGCAGGGATATTGCCCTTGGCAAGGTAAAAATCAATACTTTGCTTCTGATCCTCACTGGCGCAATCTCATGCTCTTTCACGAGTACTTCTGTGGTGATATTGGTCATGGTTTGGGAGCTTGCCATCAAACCGGCTGGACAGCGCTTATTGCTAGATTACTAGAAGATTGTGGTAGAAAAAGAGCAAAAAGTTAATAGCTATACCAACTCACCTCTAATCGTTGATTTTCCCCATAAGGTTGATTGTCTGTAAGATGATTGTGATTCTTAATAATTGTCAATTTGCTTATACAATTACCGAATGATTTGCATCTTCGTAATTAGAGTTTCTATTCGGGATTTACCGCAAGGCTCAGCACTTTGGCAATCATTGACTGAAGCTTGGCTATAAGATAGCTGCACTTTCTTATTTAAAAAACGTTTTTCCTTTGCACAAATCTCAGGTGATGCACCGACACTGTTATACTGTTTTCCTTTTTCATCTACTAAGTTGACGTAACACATGAGGTCACCATTTGACATGCTTTTTACTGTGGCAACTGTGGGTTTTGGAACTGGCTTCTGGGCTTGTACCGCAGTGTGGCTGACCAGCAAGCCAATAGTAGAGGCTGCAAAGAGAGATACAGATAAGCCTATAGCTTGGAAATCTCTTTTTTTACCTTGCATTGTTTTGTACTCGTTTGTTGTCTAAAACTGTGACTGCGGACTAAGTACGTCAACATTTCTATCGTCAATGTGCTGCGGAGTCTCCAGCTCCGCTGCTCCGGTTTGTTACACGGATTTTTGGGAAGCGACGTAAGACGCTAGTCTACGAACTTAAATCATTACTATGCACCACTACCCTTACTTGTTCAGCAAGTTTTTGACGAGTTACTAAATTAGCTTCTCCAGCAGGTGCTCCTACGTTGTACTTATGCTGAAACTGTTTAACTGCATCAGTCGTTTTTGGTCCATAAAATGGTTCATTAAAGGAAAAGTTTGTCTTGAGAACTGTATTTAAGTTTCCGTGCAGAATTCTCATCGCTTCAGCAAGTTTTTCTTGGGTTTTTGGACCATACACCCCATCGGCTGTAATTTTCATATATTTTTGAAAAGCTATCAGAGCTTTTTTCTCAACATCATTGCTTGGGTCTTCTGGGTCTACATATCCAAAACCATACAAGATATTCATCAATTCTTTATAATTATTCTTTGAATAATCAGGAATACGATATCCTTGTGCTGTCTGACGTTCTGGTGTAGGAGTTCCTCTAATTGCCATTAATTTTTCACCTTGAAAAATGCATTGTCTGTCTACCTCTACAGCACATTCCTTTGATATTCCTGAAAAGAGATTTGACAAATTTTGCCATGTCGATCACCAGGGATAAATCCAGGACAAGTGTTTGCACAGAAGATAAATTCGACCGCAATTTGTGAGCGATTCCCTCAGTCCGGTCAATCGGGTAACTAAAGGGTAGTATTGTAATTGCAGAACGTTTGATCTTACGTATATTTGTATAAATGACACAGCTTGAAACGCAGTGTCAGCGAAAATCATGACTTAAAAGTATTTAGTTTTAAAGAGGACACTCAGTGTCTTAAAAGGAAATATGCCAACAAGGCAAGGCAGTTTGCATGCAAGAGGGTGAATTTCTGCAACGAGCGTGGCTCTTTGGGACTTAGAATTATTTTGGTCAGTCATAGCAAGATTAAAACATTTTTCGCAAGAACTGAAAAGACAATATGGAAAACTTATGTGTAAGCTTATTTATAGCATTGTCCTGTGGATAGATTAAACAACTAGACGAAAGAAGTACATTTAAAGAAATTACTAAGTGGTTTCCGTAAGAGCCTGAAGTTAGTTAAGCAATTTTTATATCAAGGCTTTTACTGTGCTTGAGTTGTATGATTATTTATTGTTAGGTGCTGCGTAAGTCATGAAATCTCCTGAGCCTCAGACTCATTTTGAAGATAACCGTCAAGAAACAAAATTAGAAGAGCCACCCCGCAGACAGCGAAGGTGGCTTTGGTTATTGTTAGCCCTACTACTAGCAGGGGGAGGTTTTGCACTTTGGCGTTGGCTGGCTCCTCAAAACAAAGCACCCGCAACTGCTAACGCTCAACCGCCAGCAGCAAGAGTCAAGATATCTACAGTACAGGCTGGGATGATTGAGGATAGTGAAAGGTACCTTGCTACCGTAGAATCGCGCCGATCAGTGACTCTTCAGCCGAGAATTGAAGGTCAAGTGTCACAAGTCTTTGTCAAATACGGCGATTCAGTGATTGCAGGAACTCCGATTATCCAAGTAGATGCTAGACAGCAACAAGCAGCTGTCGGTAGTGTCAACGCTGCTGCTGAGGTATCTCAGTCACAAGTGGAAAATGCTCGTGCTACCCTCAGATCCTTAGAAGCTGAACGGTTATCTAAACTAGCTGATTTGAAGTTGAATCAGCAAGACTACGAAAGATACACTAGTTTGGCGTCTCAAGGAGCAGTGTCTCGACAGATAAGTGATCAGTATGCCAACAAACTGGCAACTTCCCGTGCTGCTGTCGGTCAAATCGAAGCCCAGATGAGAGCACAGCAAGCTACCATTAGCCAAGCTGAAAAATCTTTAAAGGAAGCACAAGCTAATATTAGACAACAACAAGTCCAACTTCAGTACTACAAAATTACTGCTCCCTTTGCTGGCACAGTTGGAAATATACCCGTAAAAGTTGGTGATTTTGTCAATACTTCTACACAATTAGTTACTATTACTCAAAACCAATCTTTAGAATTGAATATTTCCGTGCCTGTTGAGCGAGGAACTCAACTACGTAAAGGAACACCAGTAGAAGTGATGGATGCACAAGGCAAAAGTATAGGAATGAGCCGTGTATTTTTTGTCGCTCCAAAGGCTACTGACAATAGTCAATCTTTACTTGTTAAAGTGCTATATGACAATTCTCAAAATCAATTACGTACCGATCAGATTGCTTACGCAAGAGTGATCTGGAGTCAGCGCCCAGGGGTCTTGATCCCAGCAACAGCAGTGACTAATTTGGCAGGAGAAACTTTTGTTTATGTAACAGTTTCAGCACCATCAAAACCTCCTCAAGGAGAAAAACCTAAAGGAAATCAACAAGGAGAAAAACCTCAGGGAAATCAACAAGCAGCATTTCAACTAGTAGCTCGGCAAAAACGGGTTAAATTAGGCAACATTACAGGTAACAACTACCAAGTTCTTCAAGGATTAGAACCAGGAGACAGAATCATTGTCTCAGGGCTGCTCAATCTTAGAGATGGCGTTCCCGTTATTCCTGAGTCTTAGGAATGGAAACAAGGGGACAAATCAATTCAAAATTCAAAATTCAAAATTCAAAATTCAAAATTCAAAATTCAAAATTCAAAATTCAAAATTCAAAATCTTGAATTTCTGCCCACTCCCCTACTGCCTGTTGTGCAATTTACTATTCCCCCATGACTTATGTTTGTTGACTTTTTCATCAAGCGACCAGTCTTTACCAGTGTCTGCGCTATTCTTATTTTGCTAGTTGGAGCAGTTAGCATCCCAACACTACCCACGGCACAGTATCCAGAAATCAGCCCAGTGCAAGTTACCGTTTCTGCAAACTACGTCGGTGCTAGTGCTGAAGTCGTAGAAAATACGGTTACGACTGTCTTAGAGCGGCAAATCAACGGGGTCGAGGGCTTGAAGTATATGACTTCGAGTAGCAGTAATAATGGTGCCAGTACGATTACGGTCACATTTGACGCGTCCCGTAATAAGGATATTGCAGCAGTCGATGTGCAAAATCGGGTATCGCTGGCTGAACCGCAGTTGCCAGAACCGGTACAGCGAACTGGGGTTACTGTTAGTAAACAGTCCTCTAATATCCTGTTGGCAATAGGTTTGTACAGTCAGAAAAATGAGTTTAACAACGTATTTTTAAGCAACTACGCTGACCTTTACATAGTAGATGCTCTCAAAAGAATTAGCGGTGTGAGTGAAGCGCGGATTTTTGGTGAACGCCGTTACGCTATGCGTCTGTGGCTCGATCCCAACCGCCTTGCCAGTCGCAACCTCACCGCTCAAGATGTGATTAATGCTCTCAATGAACAAAACATACAGGTAGGTGCTGGGCAAATTGGTCAACAGCCGGCTCCAAAAGACCAAACGTATCAAATAGACTTGCAAGCGCTCAGCAGACTCAAGGAACCGTCTGAATTTGAGGACATGATTCTCAAAGCAGATCAAAATGGCACGCTGATCAAGCTCAAAGATGTCGGTCGAGCAGAACTGGGAGCAGAAAACTATAACTCATTCCTACGGTTTAGAGCCAAAGAGGGTGTGGGTATCGGTATCTTTCCGACTCCAGGAAGTAATGCTTTGGATGTTGCTAAGGCAGTAAAAACCGAAATCGCGCGACTTGCTCAAGACTTTCCCCCAGGACTGGATTACCAGATCGCGTTTGATACGACTTTATTTGTGGAAGCATCCCTTTCCGAAGTATTCAAAACGCTGTTTGAGTCAATTGTCCTTGTAGTTATAGTCATTTTTCTCTTCTTACAGAACTGGCGCACCACTCTGATTCCCGTCATTGTCATTCCCCTAACATTAATTGGCACCTTTGCCTTTGTTAAGGTTTTTGGGTTTTCAATCAACACGTTGACCATGTTTGGTTTAACTTTAGCCACAGGACTAGTTGTTGATGATGCGATTATCGTAGTTGAGGACATCACTCGCCTGATGGAAGATGAGGAAATGTCACCAGAGCAAGCAGCCTCTGCAGCAATGAGTGAACTTTTTGGGGCAGTCATCGCCACTTCCTTGGTGCTAATGGCAGTTTTTGTTCCCGTTGCTTTCTTTCCAGGCTCTACAGGGCAAATTTATCGCCAATTCGCTTTAACAATCGCATTTTCTGTTGCAATTTCAACTTTTCTAGCCCTTACTCTGACTCCTTCCCTTTCAGCTTTGTTACTGCGTCCAGGGCAAAAACCGGGTGGTGTGCTGGGTTGGGTATTTACAAAGTTTAATAACTTAATTAATTGGACGCGCAGAAAATATGAGCGAACTCTCTACGGCTTAACTCGTTTTACAGCAATCATAGTGTTGCTGTTTATTTTGTCTTTAGGGGTAACCGCCTGGCTTTACACCCGCGTGCCTCAGGCTTTTCTTCCCGATGAAGACCAAGGCTATTTCATCACCATTATTCAAGGTCCTGAGGGTGTTTCGCTCAATTACACCAGTAAAGTCATGAGTCAGGTAGAAGCAGAAATTCTTAAACTACCTGAGGTTGTAGGGACTTTCGCTATTGGTGGCTTTGGTTTTAGTGGTAGCACTGCGAACAGTGGTGCAATTTTTACAACACTCAAACCTTGGGACGAGCGCCATGAGGCTAGCCAATCAGCACAGGGAATCATCAAAAATTTGGCAGCCAAGTTCTCAACGATTACAGAAGCAAGAATTTTGCCAGTTAATCCGCCAGCAATTCAAGGTTTAGGCAGTTTTGGTGGTTTCCAATTTGAGCTACAAGATAGAAAAGGCAATAGTGGCTTAAATACCATGCTGCAAGTTATGGGTCAGTTACTCCAACGGGGCAATCAAACACCAGGATTGCAAGCTGTATTTAGCACTTTTTCCGCAAATACCCCTCAGCTTTTAATTGAAGTAGACCGCAACAAAGCTAAGGCGCTGCAAGTCAACATCTCAGATATCTTTAATACCCTACAGAGTTACTTGGGTTCGCGCTACGTCAACGATTTTAATTATCTCCAAAGAACCTACCGAGTGTATGTCCAAGCAGATACTCAGTTTCGCTCAAATCCTGCGGATATTGGTTCATTGTATGTCCGTTCTAGCAACACTCAAAGTTCTACCAATAATCAAAGTTCTACCAATAGTCAAAGTTCTGCCAACAATCAAATGATTCCTTTGAGTAATCTGGTAAAAGTGACTGCAAATACCGGGGCGCAAACAATTAATCACTATAACTTGTTCCGCTCAATTGAAATCAATGGTGCAGCCGCTCCTGGTTATAGCTCAGGGCAATCAATTCAAGCGATGCAGCAAGTGGCAAAGGAGGTTTTACCAGCAGGCTTTGGTTATGAATGGTCCGGAGTTGCTGCGGAAGAACAACAGTCCGGCGGTCAAGCCCCTCTGATTTTCGCCTTAGGACTTGTGTTTGTATTCCTAGTGCTGGCGGCTCAGTATGAAAATTATGTTGACCCTTTGATTATTATGCTCACAGTCCCTCTGGCTATCTTGGGAGCACTGTCGGCACAGTCGTTGCGGGGTCTAGCCAATGATGTTTATTGTCAGATCGGTTTAGTGATGCTGATTGGTTTGGCAAGTAAGAACGCAATTTTGATTGTAGAGTTTGCCAATCAACTACGCGAGCAGGGGCTTTCGATTACCAAAGCAGCCATTCAAGCTTCACAAGAACGCTTACGACCAATTCTCATGACTTCCTTTGCTTTTATTCTGGGTATTGGACCATTAGTTTTTCCAGAAGGAGCTGGGGCAGCTAGTCGAAAATCCCTTGGTACTGCTGTTGTTGGTGGGATGCTTGTCTCGACTTTGTTAAGTCTGTTTGTTGTGCCAATTCTGTATATAGTAATTGGAAAAATTCGCGATCGCCTAACACGACGACGCCACAAACATCCACAGCTACAGCCCGTAGAGGATGGCAGAGTTCCAACTGAAACTCATCGGTAAATTGACTGAGTAGGTGGGGCATCCCCCACCTACTCTTTTTTGTGTCAATCATTAAACATTGTGTGCCAATCATTCACAAAACAGGTAACGACTGTGCCATACAATATGTCTGTTTTGCGTAACTTTTGTCACTGACGACCTAGAAAATGGCTAGTACCAGTGGTGCATAACAGAAGGTACGATGCTTCCAGATTTCGATTTTCCGTGATTCCAAATAATTGTCATTCACCAACACATCAGGAGATCGTCCTAAACGTTGAATCACTGTAAAGCTCTGAACATATCTAAACATTGCTGTTCATTTTCTTTATTTTCTTTTTCAAGGACTGAATGTATTCTCGCAACACATCACTTTTATTCAAATCAACTAGCTGACAATATAGCTCTAGTGTTTTTAATTCGTCTGCTGTAATCCGAATCTCTAACCTTTCCGTTTGTTTAGCCATTGACATGCCGTGCAATTATACGTACAATAATCGTATAAAACAAAAATATAATCTGCAATGTACGCCATCAAAGTAGAGCTAAAACTAAATAATAAAGAGCAAACTTTGATGCGTAAACATTCTGGTTATGCACGTTTTGTTTATAACTACGGCTTGGCACTGACACAGGGTTTGCACTCTGCTGGAGTAAAAGGAAGTATCACTAAACAGATAAACGAAATAAAGAAAGTATTCACCAACTACACCAAAAAGCAACCAGAAAATCAATGGATGAACGAGCTATCGTCCAAGGTTTATCAACGAGCTTTTATGGATTTAGGACAGGCTTACCAAAGATGGGCTAAAGGGTTATCTGGTAAACCTGTCTTGAAATCGAAGAAGAATGGAGATTCGTTTACTGTTTACGACAGCAATGGCAAGGTTTTAATCTTGTTTGGCAAAAAGATAAAGATTCCGACTTTAGGGACTTTTCGTCTCAAAGAAGCGAACCCGTGTTCGTACTGCACGCAAACTTTTACTATCAGTCGCCAAGCTGATAAATGGTACGTATCTTTTGCAGTAGATGCTGATAGAATACCGCCAACTTATCACCCACAAGAAGCGGTAGGAATTGATTTAGGCGTGAAATGTTTTTGCACCCTCAGTGATGGTTTCCAAATTGAAGCCCCCAAGCCTTATAAAAGAGCGAAAACCAAGCTAGCCAAGGCACAGTGGCGAAATCGAAATAAGCAATCTGGCAACCGTCGCCAAGGAATAAAACAGTCGAATAGAGCAAAGAAGTTTTATAACTCTATTGCCAAGAAACACGCTCGAATCGCCAATCAACGCCAAGATTTTCTGCATAAGACGACAACAGATATAAGCTGTAAGTTTTACCGGATTCGGATAGAAGACCTAAACGTTTCAGGAATGCTGGCTAATAGAAAACTTTCGTCAGCAATTTCTGATTTAGGATTTTACGAATTCCGTCGTCAACTAATCTACAAGTCTGAATTTTTCGGAACCAAGGTAGAGTTAGTTGACAGGTGGTATCCATCGTCAAAACTATGCTCAATCTGCGGGAACAAGCACGATAATCTGAAACTTTCTGACCGAGTTTATCAGTGTCAAGATAGATCGTGCTTGGCTCACACAATAACGATGGATAGGGATTTGAATGCGGCTTATAACTTGTTGAACGCACCATTGGATTTTGTACGGTTGGCTCAACCGGAAGTGACGCTCGTAGACAAGAAGTAGCCGACTACCTTGGCTGAAGCGAGAAATAAACCGCATTGTTCAGCAATGTATAAGTTTTATGGAGCAGATAACGGGATGCCCACCATTGCCAAAAACAACGATGTCATTACGGTGATCATTATCTTCGCCGTAGAAGCGGAACGTCAGCAGGAACTCATTGATACTATCATCGAATTTCTTGAAACAACGGTAAAGCACCAGTCCGGTTTTGTTTCATCTAGCATCCACAAAAGTATTGATGGCGTGCGAGTCATGAATTATGCTCAGTGGAAAACGCTGGAAGATTACCAAGCGTTTATCAATAATTCCGAAGTGCAAGCCAAAGCAGCTAAACTTTCCCAGTTCCAGATTCATGAGTCACACATCTACGAGGTGGTTGTCTCTAAACCAGATGACGCTACACTCAATATTGCCAAAGGCGGTTTGATTCACCTCGCAGAATTCCGAGTCAAGCCAGAAAATCAGATGCGCTTAGTGGAATTGGAGAAGGAATATGTAGGAGTAAGTTTGCAAAATCCAGGACTCCTTTCTGCCAACTTCCACCGTTCGCTTGATGGCGTGCATAATGTGAATTACGGACAGTGGCGCAGTTTAGCAGATTTTGAAGAGCTGCTCAAAGATCCAAAGTACAAGCCCTTGAGTGAGTATTGGCAAGGTCTAGCTGAGAACAAGTTTCATCTTTACGAAGTCGTCTACACTCAGCCTACCGATTAATTGGCTTTGTTTGCTTTCCTCGTTCCTTGGCTCAGCCAAGGAATGAAATCTTGGAGGCTCAGCCTCTATTGTTAACAGCCAACGCAGCAGCCCACAGTTGTGCGTTCCCAGGCGCTTTGTCTGGGAACGAGGTCAACAAGAATAATGGAGATAATCCCTGTGACTTCCAATATAAATCTTTTCACTCCTGTTCAACTTGGTCGCTATACCCTACCAAACCGGATGGTGATGTCACCAATGACTCGTTTGCGAGCCATTGACAACATTCCCAACTCATTGATGGCGACTTACTACACGCAACGGGCAACAGCAGGGCTAATTGTTACTGAATGCACAATGGTTTCTCCTTTGAGTTTAGGCTACATGAATTGTCCGGGTATATACTCAGCGCAACAAGTTGATGGATGGCGGCAAGTGACAGATGCCGTACATGAGAAGGGGGGAAGAATTTTCTTGCAATTATGGCACTGTGGCAGGGTTTCTCATCCTTCTTTATTGGGTGGACAATTACCCGTTGCACCTTCTGCTCTTGCGGCTTCAGGGCAACTGCACACCCCAGTCGGAAAAGTAGCAATGGAAACACCCCGTGCTCTAGAAACCCATGAAATTCCTGAAATTGTCGAGCAGTTTCGTAAAGGTGCAGAAAATGCCCTGACTGCGGGATTCGATGGCGTGGAATTACATGGGGCTTTTGGTTACCTAATTGACCAGTTTCTCCAAGATTACACAAACAAACGCACAGATAAATACGGTGGTTCGATAGAAAATCGAGCACGATTTCTGCTGGAAGTCGTGGAAGCAGTTGCTAGTGTGTGGGGTGCAAATCGTGTTGGGATCAAACTTTCCCCTAGCAACACATTCTACGGGATGGGCGACTCGAATCCGCAAGAAACTTTTGGTTATGCAATAAATGCTCTCAATCGCTTTGGATTGGCATATCTCCATCTAATGGAACCGAATGAGGGTGATTTGGCAACCCGTGATGTAATGAACCCAGTAACACCCTACTTCCGTAAAATTTACAAAGGAACTTTAATTGCCAATGGCGGTTACGACCATGCCAAGGGAGATAGTATACTTGCTAATGGTGATGCAGATTTGGTTTCTTTTGGCAAGTTGTTTATCGCTAATCCTGACTTACCAAAACGCTTTGAACTGGATGCTTCTTTAAACGAGCCTGATGTAAAAACATTTTACGCACCAGACGAAAAAGGATACACTGATTACCCATTCTTAGAACTACAACCTGGTGGTCTTTTGCAGTAGTTTTGAAAACCACTGTTCCGAAATTGAGTCTGCGATACGCCTCTAGCGTATCGCCTGATGCACTGCTGCTATCTACTAAGCAACAGTAAAAAATGCTTCCCCCATAACGTGAAGTTTCATAGAGAGCATTCCCTGCAAAAATAATAGTATTTCCTCACAATAGGACTTGAGCAAATGATACTTCGCTCACATACTGTATGGCTTGTTCCAATAGCTGCTTTACTTAGTGTTGCAGCCAGTGCTGTACGAGTAGTTGCCCAAACTACATATTCTTTTGATGCTGTTTATGATACAGAGGTGATTCTTACACCCATCACGCCGGAAGTTTCACAAGCATCTGTCTCAGGCTTTAATCCTAGTGCCCCTTATGGTTTGACTAACTTTACAAGCATTAACTACAGTCGATTTGATTCCCAAACTGGTGTTTTCACTTTTGTTCCAAACGCTGCAAACTTTGGTTTAGAAGACTTAGCAGTAGGAGTTGATAGGTTTTTTGGCAGCGGCGATGATCAATTGTTTGGCAGCAGTAACGCTACAGCTGCAATTAACAACGCAAACGGTACATTAGATGGTTCTGGCACCATAACTATCACTGGCGGTTCGGGTAGATTCGCTGGTGCTACTGGTGTACTGAATTTTTCTGAGACTGAACCACTTGATCAAGATCCAACTGCTCCCCTAAGAGGTCGAGCAATTTTAAGTGGCTTTTTCCAAGTACCTCAAAAAATTCCAGAACCGGGAACCAACTTAGCCCTAGTTGGTGTGGGAGTGACTGGAGCCGGTTTCCTGCTGCGTCAACGCCGCCTTCGTTCTGCAAAGGAATCATAACGTCTTGTCGGGCATGGTAGTTTGTTCATCCATGCCCACAATTCAATTCATAGTGAATTTAATATAAAAAAAGAAATTTTATGCAGGTGTGGCGTTTGCAATTCTTACCCTTGTTGTGTTTAGATACTGCACTTGCTTGTAATTAAGGAGATAAGATGAGTCAATCAAAGGTTGCAGTTGTTTTAGGTGTCGGTCCGGGACTGGGAGCCGCAGTTGCTCATCGGTTTGCACGAGAAGGCTTTGCTGTAGGATGAATGGCAAGAAACTCACAACAGCTGACTCAAATTCAGTCAGAAATTGAACAGTCTGGCGGGAAAGCATTGTCTGTTACGGTTGATGGAACTGACCCTGCATCAGTAAAAGCCGCTTTTGAGCAGGTGTCCTCGCAACTAGGTGCACCTGAAGTCTTTGTCTACAATGCTGGAGCATTTCAGAAGGCTGGTATCCTGGAACTGACACCAGAGCAGTTTGAGTTTTCATGGAAAGTAAATTGTTTTGGAGCTTTTTTAGCAGTACAACAGGTCCTTCCAGCGATGGTTGAGCGAGGTCGCGGTACTATTCTGTTAACGGGAGCAACAGCTGCTGTGAAAGGTTCAGCCAAATTTGCAGCTTTGGCGGTGGGTAAATTTGGGCTACGAGCATTGGCGCAGTCGTTGGCACGGGAGTTTAGTCCTCAAGGAATTCACGTAGCTCATATCATTATTGATGGCATGATTAATACTCAAAGAGTGCGAGCAATGGTATCGGAGGCTGAAGAACATACATTACTGGCACCTGAGGCGTTCGCGCAGCGTCTCCGTTCGCGTAGCGTGCCCGCAGGGCTTAGGAGATTCGCCCAAACATATTGGCAATTGTATCAACAAGATTCAACAGCATGGACTTTGGAACTTGATTTGCGACCTGCTGTAGAAAAATTCTGATTTTCAACTAATTCCACAAGGATTCCCCATCCGCTGGATACAACACATTCACAGGGCACAGTGTTGTTCCCCAACAAAAACCTGTGTTTCACCCAATTGATAACCATCATATTGCAGTTGTCATCAATAATTAATAAAGGAATAGAACCGCAAAAATACAAAGGCGGCAAAGAAAAGAGGTACAAAGTTTATGAAAGTTAGCAAATCATACACAAGATTGCTTGTAAAAGATTGGAAGGCTTGTTTCTTGTTTTACAAAGATGTCATCGAATTTGATATTGCTGTAAAAGATGAAGAAGCCGGATATGCTGAGTTTAAAGCCGGAGAGATGAGACTTGCCGTATCAAAGCGGCAAGAAATGGCACAAATGATTCACAATGCAGAAAAGCCTGCTCATGCAGAATGTCAAGACACTGTAGTATTAGTTTTTACAGTGCATAATCTAGAGGAGGAATATCAACGGCTCACACACAAAGGGGTGCAATTTAGTGTAACGCCGATGAATAATCCCTACTACGGAATGAAAACAGCTTATCTTCGAGATCCAGATGGAACCTTAATTGGTTTATACGAGTATCTTGTGTGATATATAAAAAAGCAACTATCTAAAAATGGAGGTCACCAAAGCGCTATGGCTAAACCTGTCATCATAACGGTAGACGATGATCCAGAAGTTTTGCAAGCCGTGGCGCGGGACCTACGGCAGGAATATGGCGATCGCTTCCGAATTATCCGCGCTGACTCTGGTGCCAGTGCCTTGGAAGCCTTGGAACAACTCAAACTTCGCAATCAGCCAGTGTCGCTGTTCCTTGTCGATCAACGGATGCCCCAGATGTCCGGCGTGGAGTTTTTGGAACAAGCCATGTCAATGTTCCCCGATGCAAAACGTGCCTTACTCACCGCCTACGCAGATACTGATGCCGCAATCCGTGCCATCAACAACACAAAAATAGATTACTACTTAATGAAGCCGTGGGATCCACCAGAAGAACGCTTGTATCCAGTGCTGGACGATTTACTTGATGACTGGCAAGCAGGCTTCCACCCACCGTTTGAAGGGATTCGCGTCATCGGTAACCGTTGGTCTCCCTATTCTCATCAAGTTAAAGATTTCCTCGCACGAAATCAAGTGCCTTACCAGTGGTTAGATATCGAATTATCTGAAGAGGCACAAAAACTAGTAGAGTACTCTGAGTGTGATAAATTACACTTACCTATCGTGCTGTTTGGGGATGGTTCCCATGTCATGCAGCCAACCAACCTGCAAGTTGCAGAGAAAATTGGACTACGAACCCAAGCAGAAAAACCGTTTTATGACTTGATTATCGTTGGTGGCGGTCCTGCTGGTTTAGCAGCTGCGGTCTATGCCGCATCAGAAGGACTACGCACGGTGATGATTGAACGTGAAGCCCCAGGAGGACAAGCCGGAACAAGCTCACGTATTGAAAATTACCTTGGCTTTCCTACAGGTTTGAGTGGAGGTGATTTGGCACGGCGTGGTGTCACCCAAGCAAAACGGTTTGGAGTCGAAATTCTCACACCACAAGAAGTTAAGGGTATCCGCGTAGAAAATCAGTATCGATTTGTGCAACTAGAAGACGGTAGTGAAATCAGTTGCCACGCCCTGATGTTAGCGCTAGGCGTGTCGTGGCGGCGGCTGGATATCCCTGGGCTTGATCGTTTGACAGGTGCAGGGGTGTATTACGGTGCTGCACAGGCCGAAGCAATGAGTTGCCAAGATGAAGACGTTTACATTGTGGGTGGCGCAAACTCAGCCGGACAAGCAGCAATGTACTTTTCTCGCTACGCCAAGCATGTGACGATGTTAATACGTGGCGACTCCTTAACTAAGAGTATGTCCCAGTATCTGATTGACCAAATTGCACAAACACTTAATATTACAGTCAAGACACATACTAGTGTCAGAGAAGCAAAAGGAGAAACAAGTTTAGAATCCATTACTATTCACAATTCTTTAACAGGTGAAACGCAAACCGTTCCTGCAACATCACTGTTTATTTTTATTGGTGCAGTTCCCCGTACGGAATGGTTAGATGGTGTGATTGAACGAGACCAACACGGCTACATCATCACAGGTCCAGATTTGCAAAAAGATGGACAACGCATCAAAGGATGGACGCTAGAACGCGATCCCTTTTTGCTAGAAACCAACATCCCTGGTGTTTTTGCTGTGGGTGATGTGCGTCATGGTTCAGTCAAGCGAGTTGCTTCTGGTGTTGGTGAGGGTTCAATCTGCGTTCAGTTTGTTCATCGATACCTCAGCAATGTGTTGTGATAGTAATATGTCCGCAGCGAGCGGAACGAAGTGTAGCGTGGCAAACTGGGGTATTGGGGGATTTAGTGTACAGCCTACAGAGCATAACCCCAGAAGATTTGTGATCAACAAACTTCAAACGTTGTCCTAGAGCGTTGATATTCTAAACAATTATTGCCAGATAAAAAAAAGCCTGGTGTTCCAGGCTTTTTTCAATTAGGAACTACGTGACTTTCTCAAAAGGTTGCCAAGAAGTTCCGCAAAGGATTGCCACCGTTACGACCGACAGCTGGGATTTCCAAAAGAGAATCCGTAGCTTGCGTGGTACCGTCATTGGTTTTGACCTTGGGGTCGATGGTCACAGAGTATTGGTTTCCTGGATGTCCGTTAGGGACAAACAGTTGCGGGTGGTCGAAGGGCGCTTTTTGCTTGCGGACTCGCTCATCAGTCAGCCCTTTCAAAAAGGCAACCAGTTGCTGTTTTTCTTCTGGTTTCAGGTTCAGCACTGGCAGACCGCCAAAGTCCCCGCCCCGGCTGTAAAAATCAACTACTTGCTCCAGGGTCGCTTGACCTCCATTGTGGAAGTAGGGGGCAGTGAGTTCCACATTGCGGAGTCCGGGTGCTTTAAAGGCTCCGTCTGCAATCACCGTTTCACTAGGACTTAGCGGTGGATTAAGCGTAGGGGGATCTTCGCCGAGGAGCTGCTTAAATTTACCCTGCTGAGCTAGCCGTACCTCGGAGAGCGGATTGCCCAGGGGATTTCCTGAGTCGTCTTTATCACTCCTATCAAGAGCACCCAAACCGGGGTCTTCGTTGTTAGGTCTGACACCAATCCTAAAGAAGCCAGTGTCTTCAGCGGGGTTACCAGGTATGGGCGCACGTCCGATTCGTTTCCTTTGAGCTACATTACTTACTGAAGCGGCGGTCAATTCCGATCCAGCGTGGCAGCCAATGCACAGACCCTTGTTCTGGAAAACAGTCCACCCCTGCTGTTGCTGGGAAGTCAGGGCGCTAGTGTTCCCCGTTAAGAACTGGTCAAACGGTGTATCAGCAGACACTAAAGTTGATTCGTACGCCTGAACTGCCAGCCCAAAGAACAGCGAGAAGTTATATTCCATCTGCGTATATTCGATAGTGCTCAAGCGGTTCTTCGGCTTATTGATGAAAGTGCGATCGCCAGTTTTTGGATCAACTCGGATGACCACATTTGATTGCCACCACTCCGGTTTGAAGGCGTCCCGGATCAACGCCTCGTAGGACTTTCTCAGACCTGGTTTGGACGAATAACGCGACGATCTGCTTAAAGAACCTAAAACGCTGTCATCATAAGCCACAATCTGCTTTGCAAGGGGATCTAGGGCAAGTAGTTTCTTGCCGAGTTTTCTACCAAACCTTTTCAAAGGCGTTGGACTTGATGTCGAAGGTTGTTGCCTTGAGGAATCAGCGGTGTTGGTAGTGCTTTGGCTGTTTTGCGATGCTTGCGAATTAGGGTTATTCTCAACAGTCCGACCTTGTGCGTCAGTCACCGTAACTGTGTCCTCGTTTGTATCGGACTGCGCAACCCGAAACGGCGCGATGACAGTGGTGTTTTCAAATGCCGTCTCGAAGGAATTAAGCGGTGGTCCCACCGCCTGTGAAGCTAGAGACGAATTATTGAGACTGACTCGTACATCTTCCAGCCGCCTCGGACTGGTTGCTTTCAAAACAAAAGCATTCGAGTCTCTCAACCCCAAAGGATTCACCCCGTTGAAGGTGTTTTGAGCCAGTCCATCCCAGAAGTTACGAAAGTTGAACACGGCGTTAATCACCGACGGTGTATTGCGCGGCGTTACCCGACGTACGTTCGTGCCATTGACATTGAAGACATCATCCTTTTTAGGAGTCACCTTGTCCTTATCACTGCCAGGAACAATGTCAACGAATTCTGACCGAAAAACCCCTTGAGAGCCAGTGATGTCATTACTGTCGGACACAACGGTCGATGATATGTTATTTGGATCTGACAGCTTATGGAATGGGTAATCTCCTGCCGTTAACTGGTAGTTTGGACTGCCTCCCGTATTGAAAGTTATATCTATTTGATCTGGGTTAATCCGACCTGGGTTGATCTGGTTTTTGGATCTGCTGTCTGCCCCAGCATGAAAGTGACAACTGGCACAGGACTGGATGCCATCGCTGCCAAGCTGCATATCCCAGAAAAGAGATTTTCCTAGGGCGATCGCCGTTACCTTGTCCTTGATAAAATCGCCAAGATTATCTGGTTCCGGAACCTTTATCTGACTCAGCGGAGGCGGTGCAGTTACCTGTGCCGATACAGTATGTCCGGCTAGGATTGCAGCCATCACCAGTGCAGCAATTGTCGTGCCCTTTTTTATTTTTATGCTCCTAAAAAATTTGGATGCCAGTTGGATCAGTCCACTTAGCATCCCTGCGACAAAGCTGACAATAGTTTTTGTTAGGAAAAAGAGCCTTGATAGCAGATGCATCAAGGGAGGAGCAGAACTCTTTTCCGTTTCTGTGCGTGCTTGAGTTGTATTTGTAAGTTTATCTAACTCAGGCAAACGACTATTTTTACCATTATTCATGGCTCATTTCTTTTTAAATATTTCCGGTTTTGTTGGCAAAAAGTTGTATTAGCTTATGCTAATTTTTTTGCCAAAATGTGCTTGTTTGCAACTAGTATAATTTGGGATAGTTAATGAAAAATAAAGCTACATTAAATTTTACATGAAGCTAATTTGACTTAATACTTTTTTGACAGTATATATCTTGTATATTTTGTTCCTTTTTTCTTTATAAAATACTATCTATTCAACTCGGATACCCGCCGAGTGTAGAATCTAAATCAAGTTATCTACTATTAACGTAGGAGGTCATAGTGATTAAGTTTTCACCACAAAAATCTCTGTTTATTTTCGCAGTCTCTGTTTGCTTGATGCTGATTTACACACTTACATTAGGGCAACCCAGCATAGCGCAGAGTCCTATAGGAGGACGAGTTGAGCTTACAGGTACAGACATTAGTGGCACCCTAATCTTGAAGCAGCGAAATAATGGATTAGTACGGATTCAGGGTTATATTCAAGGCAATCCAGCAACCCTAACTCCCGGTTTGCACGGACTCCACATTCATGCTGCAGGGGTGTGCGAACCAAATGCCCAACCTGCTTTTAGCACCACAGGTGGACACTTTGATCCTGGTCCGTTTGGTTCGGAACTTCCAGTAGAAGCAAACCATCCATATCACTTAGGTGACTTGCCAAACCTAGTGGTGGATGAGCAGGGACAGGCAACATACAATGTGCTCACTAGTCGAGTCACCCTTAGTGAAAGTCCGGTGACTTTATTTGACGAAAATGGTAGTGCAATCATTATTCACTTATTACCGGATCAGCAAAAAGCGGGCGGAACAGCAGCAGAAGCTGGTGGTGGACGCTTAGCCTGTGGAATCGTAACTCATGATTCTGGACAAGAGCAATCAAACGATCAAATTTGATTACCCTTGCTGATGTGGAGTAACAAATTATTTGTCGTTATGAACGTTTTTAGTGTCACTTAAGATAATGCTTATATAGTCACGCTCTATCAGGGATTCGCCAAATAGATAACATTGTTTTCTGGTTTTCTTACCTTTTAGGTATAGTCGTTGCCACGTAGATTAGGACATGAACTAATGAGAAAATATGGACATCACGAGATTTTCAACCCTGTTAAGCGTTAAGCGTTCCCTACGTCCTAATAGAGTTGGCTATAGCTATATCTAAAAAACCATTATGTAAAACAGACTTTAGGTGAAAACGACATCTACTCAACACCTTTACGACACTTGTTTGATAACAAGACAAATAATTTGTTAGCTAACAACTCCAGGACTTACGCAACAAGGGAGAATGTCCGCAGCGCATACGCTGTCGGTCGCTGCGGACGGAATTACGTTGAAATGCGTAAGTCCTGAACTCATATTGAAAGTATGGCTGTCTGAAGAGTTCAGTTACTACAGCAGTATTGAATTCCCCATATGACTAAAATCAGAAGATAATGACAGAAAACCACCTTGTAAATTACCCATGTCGCAAGACAACCAAATTGCTGTCGAATTCGACAATGTTACCTTTAGCCGGAATAATCGACCTTTGGTATCAAACCTCAATTTCAGTATCCATCCGGGAGAGGCACTGATACTACTAGGACGTAGTGGTAGTGGCAAAACTACGACAATGAAATTAATCAATCGCCTATTTATACCTACACAAGGCGAAGTAGTATTTAATGGCATTCCCACAACTCAATGGGACGAAATTAGACTGAGGCGCAAGATTGGTTATGTGATTCAAGAAACAGGTTTATTTCCCCATTTTACAGTGGAACGTAATGTGGGTTTAGTTCCATCTTTGCAAGGTTGGAAACCCAAACAGATTCAAACGCGAGTTCGTGAATTGTTGGATTTAGTTGGTTTAGAACCAGAAAAATTTGCTCAAAGATATCCACATGAACTTTCAGGAGGGCAAAGACAACGAGTTGGTGTCGCAAGGGCGCTAGCTGCAGATCCGCCAGTGTTGTTGATGGATGAACCTTTTGGCGCACTCGATCCAATCACGCGTTTAGAGCTGCAACAAGAATTTAAACGGTTACAGCAGGAACTCGGTAAGACAGTTGTGTTTGTCACTCACGATATCCAAGAAGCATTTCTGTTGGCATCAAGAATTGGGTTAATGGATGGAGGAAAATTAGTAGTGTTGGGTACACCAGAGGAATTTCAGGGTTCTCAACACCCAGAAGCACTCGCATTTCTGCAATGTCTTAAACCAGCCCTATGAACATCAACAACTTCTTCTTGATAAAATATGCTTCGCAAATCTTGGAACATAGTTTGGAACATTTGCTGTTGGTAGCAATTTCTATTGGGATTGCAGCTGTGATAGGTATTCCACTTGGTATACTAATTACTCGCCAGCGGAATCTTCGGGCACCAATTCTTGGTATTGCAAATATTATGCAAACTGTTCCCAGTCTAGCACTGTTTGGCTTGCTTATCCCCATACCTGTGATCGGCGGAATTGGAACAGTCCCCGCAGCTGTTGCCCTAATATTGTATTCTCTGTTACCACTGATTCGGAATACTTATACGGGTATTATTGGTGTTGATCCAGCCATAATAGAAGCTGGGCGAGGCATGGGAATGACTGATAAACAACTGTTGCTTCAAGTGGAGATTCCCTTGGCTCTAAGTGTTATCCTAGCAGGGGTGCGGGTGGCAACAGTGATTGGAATAGGGATTGCAACTATAGCTGCGGCGATTGGTGCTGGTGGTTTAGGAGAGTTGATTTTTCGTGGTATTGTAACGGTTAATAATGAGTTAATTTTAGCTGGTGCAATTCCTGCAGCCGCGATCGCTTTGTTTGCTGATTTTACTATTGGTTGGTTGGAAGGAAAATTTCAAGTGACTAAAAAATAGAGCGAATTAATTATAGTTCAGCAATAGTGAAGAAGATAGATAGATGACAAAGAAAATCACCTTTTTCCTTGTAACTTTTGCTTTGGTAATAGGGATTGTCAGCTGCCAGTTTAATAAAAGTGGTGGTGACATTATTGTTGCTTCTAAAGGTCTTGGTGAGCAGGCTATTTTAAGCGAACTTTTAGCACAGCAAATCGAAGCAACAACGAATTTAAAAGTTGACCGACGCGACTTGCTTGGTACCTTTGTTTGTCATCAAGCTATAACTACTGGCAAAATTGATGCTTATGTTGAGTATACAGGTACGGCTTTCACTGCTATTTTAAAACAAAAAGTAATTAACGATCCAAAAGAGGTTTATCAACGCTTAAAACAAGCTTATGCCCAGAAATTTAATTTGGAAGTGATGAAATCTTTGGGTTTTGAAAATACGTTTGCGATGATCATAAGGGGTGAAGAGGCAAGACGTTATAAGATTCAAACTCTCTCTGAAGCGGCTCAATATGCACCTCAGTGGCGAGCTGCTTTTGGTTACGAGTTTATGGACAGGGAAGATGGTTTCCCTGGATTGTCTAAAACCTACGGTTTACGCTTTGCCCAGTCTCCTCGGATTATGGATTTGGGATTGCTATACCGTGCGCTTTTACAAAAGCAAGTCAATATCATAAGTGCAAATTCTACTGATGGGCAAATATCTCGCTTAGGTTTAGTTGTACTAAAGGATGATAAACAGTATTTTCCACCTTATGAAGCAACTCCAATAATACGGAAAGAAACATTGCAAAAGTATCCGGAAGTTAGGAAGGCGATCGCCCAACTTAGTGGAAAAATTTCGGCAGATGAAATGCGCCACTTAAACAACTTGGTTGAGGCCGAGTTACGTGATGTTAAGGAAGTTGTCAGCGAGTTTCGCAAAGCCAACGGTTTAGCATAATCATGGTCTAATATCAAGTTCGGATGATTACTTATAATTAAGCCGCTCTGGTTTTTGGCTACCAGTGGTCGCAAGTTAGTCCTTGGATTAAGTCCTGCTGTTTCATAATTTCTTGGCAACGAAGTACCATAAGTTCTTCAAGGGTAGTGATGCATAGTAATGATCTATTGTCGTAGGAATGATACATTTTTGAACTGGTTCATATAAAGTATCAGAGTATGCTAACAGATGCTTGTATTTTATTGCGGGGTATGTATCATTGATTTTATTCAAATTCATCTTTTGATGTAAGTATGAATTAGGAACTCAGAAGTGATAGCCATGCAATAAATAACTCTCATTGAGGCATCTAAAAATTTGCCATAATTAATCGAGGCAGTCATCAGTGGCGAATAAATTATTATCATTTCTGCCTCACAACAACAGTACAATGATGAAACTAATTGCACCTGAAACAACACTTGAAATTTCACGGCTGTTGCTTGAGCCACTGGTGGAATCTCATGCAGCACATATCTACAGGCAATTGCAGGATGAAAGCCTTTATCAGTTTATCCCACAGGAGCCTCCCATATCATTGCAAGTTTTGCAGACTCGATATCGCGCGCTATCTTCAAGGCTTTCTCCTGACGGGCAAGAAGTATGGCTGAATTGGGCTATTCGTCTTCGCCAATTTGGAACATATATTGGAACATTGCAAGCAACAGTATATGCCAATCAAATAGCTGCAATCGCCTACATGATCTTCCCATCATTCTGGCAACAAGGTTATGCAAAGGAAGGATGTTTACGACTGCTCAATCATCTTTTCAACGATTATCAAGTTAAGATTGTGGCAGCCCAGATTGACACTCGTAACGTCGCATCCATTGAACTCATTAAATCACTTGGTTTTAAGTACGTGTCCACAAAAGAAAACGCGGACTTTTTTAAAGGATGTGTCAGCCATGAGTATCGATATGAATGTATGTCGTCTTCTACTTAACTCACTCATCTACCAGTTCGATAAACTAAACTGAAGTTGTTGCATCAAACAACCAATTTTTGATGTAAGCATTAATTAGGAACTTAGAGGTAACAACCATGCAAGAAATAACTCTCGCTGAAGCATCTAAAAATTTCTCTGAATTAATTGAAGCAGTCATGAGTGGTGAAGAAGTAGTCATTACAAAAGATAATCAGCCTGTTGTTAAACTAACTCCTGTATCGCCTGAACGTCGTTCGCTGTTTGGGAGTGCTAAAGGCTTGATTACAGTATCAGATGATTTTGATGAACCGCTAGAAGACTTTAAGGATTATATGTAATGAGGCTGCTGCTGGACACTCACACATTTCTTTGGTTTTTTACAGGCAATACAAAAATCAGCAACCAAGTAAGGGTGCTAATCGAGAATGAGGATAACGAAAAGCTGCTCAGTACAGCTAGTCTCTGGGAGATGGCGATTAAACAAAGTACAGGCAAGCTGAGTTTTCATCTGCCATTTGAGGTGTTTATCACACAGCAACTCAGTCTTAATGACTTCAATGTACTGGACATCAATCTCAACCACCTTTCTGTTGTTGCAACGCTACCGCTTTACCATAGAGATCCATTTGACAGACTTTTCATTTCACAATCTATTGTTGAAAAAATACCTATATTGAGTATTGATTCAGCCTTTGATGCCTATCCTATTGAACGGCTGTGGTAGGCAATAGTTATTAAAGATATTTTAGAAAAAATTATATAAGGAGTTGCTATGTTGCACGATCCAAATCAAATGACACTGTTTCCTAAATTGCCAGATGATGCTTTGGAGGAAATGAAGCAGTTTGGTACTGAGATAGAACTTAAGATAGGCGATGTGCTGTTTAGTGAAGGCGATTCAAACTATCATTTTTGTGTTGTCTTAGAAGGTCAAATTGAAGTCACTAAGCAAGTGGGCGTTGAAACGCAAGTGCTGGTTGTTCATCGTCGGGGCGACTTCATGGGTGAACTTTCGATGCTAACAGGTTCAAATGCTATTGCTAATGCTTATGCGATCGCACCCAGTCGCGTTTTACAAATAGACATTGAAACATTTAGACATATGCTTATTAAATGTTCGCCGATTGCTGACGTGATTCTCACCGCAATGGCAGGACGAACCAAAGAGGTGCAAGCGCAGCTACGACAGCAAGAAAAAATGGCAGCACTGGGTAAAATGTCTGCAGGATTGGCACACGAATTGAATAATCCAGGGGCTGCGGCGAAAAGGGCGGCGAGCCTTCTGTGCGAAAATTTTCAAAATTTACAAACTCTAGCTTTACAGCTGAATTTAGTATCTAAAGAACAAGTAAAATTCATTACTGATATTCAAGCTCAAGCAACACAACACGCCATCCACTCTCCTAAACTTGACCCTCTAACGTGTAGTGATAAAGAAGACGAAGTGACAGAATGGTTGGAAGACCATGATATTAATAATAGTTGGAAATTTGCCCCCACATTTGTCAACGCTGGATTAGACATAGAAAAGCTGGATACTCTTGCTGACAACGTCCCAATTGACTGTCTTGAGCATGTTCTTAAATGGCTTGACGCGACACTTTCATCTTTTGGGTTGATTCATGAAATTGAGCAAAGTACCACTCGCATTTCTGAGTTAGTGAAAGCTATTAAGGGCTATTCCTATATGGATCAAGCCCCTCTACAAGAAATAGATATCCATGACGGAATTGAAAATACTTTACTCATTCTCCATCATTGCCTGAAAAAAGGAATTATTGTTAATCGAGAATTTGACCGCACTCTGCCAAAAATTTGTGTTTATGCTGGTGAACTAAACCAAGTCTGGACAAATTTAATTGATAATGCCATATATGCCATGAAAGGTAAAGGCGATTTGACAATTCGTACTTATAGAGAAAATAACTGTCTTGTTGTCGAAATAACTGATACAGGGGCAGGTATTCCACCAGCAATTCAATCGCGAATTTTTGAACCATTTTTTACAACGAAAGAAGTCGGAAAAGGCACTGGGCTGGGTTTAGAAATTGCTTATCGTATTATTGTTAACAAACATCATGGTGACATCCATTTTGAATCTCAACCGGGGAATACATGCTTTCGAGTACGTTTACCGATTTCAGCAGTGAATCGTTCATGTCAAGGGGTTTCTGAGTAGAATTTTTACTAGGATTGACTGCAAGATATGACTGAGATTTTCCAAACACAGCGCCTAATTATCCGTCAGTGGAGTCCTGAAGCTGATGCTGCACAAGCCTTGGAAATTTACGGGGATCCAGACGTGATGTGCTTTCTTAGTGGAAAACCTGAGGAGAGTGAACAGACTCAACGGGCAAGTTTGCAACGAGTGATTGAACGCTATGCCCAACTCAATAATGGCACTGGCGCTTGGGCAATTATTCAAAAGCAAATCGGAGAAATTGTAGGAACTATCCTGTTAAAAACACTACCTGATAATCAGGGCAAACCAACCCAAGATTATGAAGTGGGTTGGCACTTAAAAAAAGCAGCTTGGGGCAAAGGTTATGCGACAGAAGCTGCACGAGGTGCTATTGAATATGGATTTAATCTTCTTAAATTACCAGTCATTTATGCGGTGGTGAAGCCTGAAAATTATAATTCAATTCGGGTAGCTCAACGGCTTGGCATGATACCAATGGGTCGCACTCACAAATATTACGGTGTTGAATTAGAGTTATTTAAACTAGATGCAGAACATAAATAGAACATTTGTTGTTAGTGCATTTAGTTTCTTCTTTCAAACTAAAACCTAATTTGTTCATTGAAAGAATAAAAGAGGTAGCAAAATTAATTTGAAATGAGTTACTTAACAAGTTATTTAAAACAGTGCTTTAGCTATTACAGTGCTTTTTATTTGCATCAAGTACAAACCACTTGATAGGGGCACAGCAATGCTGTGTCCCTACAGCACTGTTCTGTGTTGTTCTACTTACAAATTAAAGGTGTATCATGCTTGATATTGAAACTTTACGCCAAGTTCCTCTGTTTTCCAAATTACCAAGTGAACGGTTGCAATGGCTACTTGAACAGGGTACAGAAGTATGGCGAGAACCGGGAGAAATTCATCGCCGCGAAGGTGAACCTGCTGACCATGTTTTCATACTGCTAGAAGGTCAAATTCGGATTATGCAGAAGGTTGGCAATCAAGAGATTTTGTTGACGATTTATGAACCCAAAACGCTGTTTGGTGAATTACCCGTTTTAATGGGTCATACACATTTCTGGGCTAGCAGTCGTGCTGTGACTCGTAGCCATATTTTGGACGTGCCAAACCAGGTATTTTGGGAAATGCTTTCGAGTTGTACTTGTGTGATGACTGAGATTCTCCGCACAATGGCAGAACGCTTACAAGCTGTGCAGACGATATCACAGCACAGAGAAAAACTAGTAGCATTAGGGACTTTGGCAGCCGGATTAGCACACGAGTTGAATAACCCTGCTTCAGCTTGTCGTAGAGCTGTGGGACAATTACGCCAAACTAGGCAGGTGTTGCAGCCTTTGACGGTAAAGTTGAATCAAAAACAAATGACTTGCGACCAAAAAGCGTTTGTTGCTAAATTGCAGCAAGATGCCATCGCCCGTGCCAAAACAGCAGCCAGACTTGATCCGTTAACGCAAAGCGATCGCGAGGATGAAGTGATGCAATGGCTAGAAGCACACAACGTTGGTAACAGCTGGAAACTTGCTCCCAACCTGGTGACAGCAGGACTCGATATCGAATGGCTGGAAAATGTTAAGAAAAATATCGGTGAATTGTTACTTGGTAATGTCCTAACTTGGACAGAGATAACGTTACAAGAATGGGGTTTGTTAGATGAACTTGACCATTGTACAACCCGAATCTCTACCTTAGTTGATGCTGTCAAAGATTACTCTTACATGGATCGGGCACCTTTACAGGAAATAAACGTACATGAGGGTATCGAAAGTACTCTCACCATTTTGAATCACAAGTTAAAGCATAGTCATGTGACGGTTACGCGAGAGTATGACTGCGAAGTGCCGTTAATCACTGCCTACGGTAGAGAACTCAATCAAGTCTGGACAAATTTAATTGATAACGCCATTGATGCTATTAATGGACAAGGTGGTCAAATCTGGATTCGTACGAATTGCGAAAGCGACTTTTTGCTCGTAGAAATTGCTGATAATGGTGCAGGAATTCCTCCCGAGGTTCAGTCTCACATTTTTGAGCCATTTTTTACAACAAAAGGAGTCGGTGAGGGGACTGGGTTAGGTTTGCACATTATTTACCGGATTGTTGTAGAACAGCATCTGGGTGATATTCGGGTGTTATCTCAACCGGGAAATACAAGGTTTCAGGTGCGGTTACCAATTAATTTGTCATAAAAAAGAAAATAGAGACGCATAAATCAAGCGTCTCTAGAGAGGAAACCCATAAACTGTCGAAAAGAAAAATTCAAAATAAAAATTGAAAGATTAAAAAAAATATTATTTAGTTAGACATTTTACTCTCATCAGTGAACTTTTATTGTTATTGTTGTTGGAATTTTGGTTGGAATCTGGTAGTACCAGGGTTTTTTGCGTGGTTTACCTCTAGTAAGAAGTGTTTGACGAGCATATTCACAACTGAATGATTGCTTACAACTTGAGATACACGACTCAAAATTACCATTCCGGAAAATTTCAAAAAATAACCGGCTACAAGCCGGTAAAAATTTTGGAACAACAAAGGTGCTACGGTGTGTCTCTACACCAGGGAGTAGAAAACATTAGGCAAACGCTGAAAAATCTATATTGGGCGGAATATCCTGAATACGCCCTTGACCGACAGCACGCAATGCTTCTCTAAGAGAAACATCCCCTGTATACAGCGCACGACCAACAATCACACCAGTCACACCTTGTGATTCTAGCGCCAACAGACTCAGCAAATCGGTAACAGAACTCACACCACCAGAAGCAATGATCGGAATAGAAATTGTCGCCGCGAGCGATCGCAATGCTTCCATATTTGGTCCAGAAAGTGTACCATCACGATGGATATCAGTGTAGATAATGGCTGCGGCTCCCAATTCTTGCATCTGTACAGCCAGTTGAGTTGCTAAAACTTCAGAGGTTTCTTGCCACCCCCGAGTTGCTACCATTCCATTACGAGCATCAATACCAATAACAATCTGCTGTGGAAATTCTTGACAGAGTTGTTGTACAAGCTGGGGTTGTTCTACGGCGATGGTTCCCAAAATAATGCGTTGTACGCCTATGTTGAGTAGCTGTTCTACACGATCGCGATCGCGCACTCCTCCACCAACTTGAATAGATACCGACACAGCTTGAGCGATCGCTTCAATTGCTGGCAAGTTTACTAATGTACCTGTTTTCGCCCCATCCAAATCGACGATGTGTAATCTGGTGGCTCCCTGTTCTACCCACTGCTTTGCAACTTCAACTGGGTTGTCGCTGAAAACTTGCGATTGTTGATAATCTCCTTGATAAAGTCGCACACAGCGACCTTCTAGTAAATCTATCGCCGGAATTACGTCCATTTATAACTTTTCCTTTTTAAACGACTCCCATCCCAGTCTAAGATGACATACAGCATTCAGAATCATCCCACCAAGAAATCTAGAAAATTAACTCAAGTTAGTATAGAGAAACAGGAAATTCCCAAAACTTGTTGCTATGGCTTGTGCTTCTTTCCGCTTTTATGCAGAGTTGAATGACTTTTTACCATCGCATAGAAAGGAGATGAAAATAGCTCATATCTTTACTGAAAGAGCTTCCATTAAAGATATGATTGAATCTTTAGGTATTCCCCATCCAGAAGTAGATGGTATTGAAGTTAATGGAATATCGGTAGATTTTTCTTACATTGTCCAAGATGGAGATATCATCGATGTTTACCCAATTTCTACCACAGATAGAGGAACTTCCACTATTTCTGTCAGACCTAAACCTCTAACTATTATCCGTTTTGTTTTAGATATTCATTTAGGCAAGTTAGTAACGTCTTTACGCTTGTTAGGATTTGATACGTTATACCAAAATGATTATGAAGATAAAGAATTAGCCCACATTTCCAGTACCCAAAACCGAATTCTATTAACTCGCGATCGCGGTTTATTGATGCGGAGTGTCGTGAAATATGGATATTATGTCAGAAATACTGACCCGCCGAAACAAATTGTTGAAGTTATGCAACGCTTTGACTTATATAAAAGAATATCACCATTTCAACGCTGTTTGCGCTGCAATGGATTATTAGAATCTGTAACCAAAGAACTAATTGTTAACCAATTGCCAGAAACTGTCAAATTATATAATCATGAATTTCATCGTTGTCAAAACTGCAATAAGATTTACTGGAAAGGTTCACATTATGAAAGATTGCAACAGTTTCTTGACTTGGTAGTAGGTAATAAGTGATGGAGAAAAACTGTGACATTAATATTAGCGCTTGATTTTGGTGGAACAAAGTTAGCAGCAGCGACAGTCCATACAGGTTCTAAGCAATGGCTGAGATATGAGCGTCGTCTTTCACCAGCAAATGCAAATGCTGACACTGATTTAGAAATTATGCGCTCTGTTATCAACTCTTTACTAAAGGGAGCGAAACCAGAAGCTATTGGTGTAAGTTTTGGGGGACCAGTGGACGCAACAACAGGGAAAGTTCGACTATCCCACCATGTCGTTGGATGGGAGAATGTTCCGTTGCGCGACTTGTTAGAGGAAGAATTTGGCGTTCCTGCTTATGTAGATAACGACGCGAATGTTGCTGCTTTGGGTGAGTATCGCTTTGGTGCAGGGCAAGGTTTCGACAGTCTGTTTTACATGACTGTCAGTACTGGCGTGGGGGGCGGTTGGATACTCAACGGTAAGCCTTGGCGAGGTGCTGAGGGGATGGCTGGTGAAATTGGACACATGGTGGTAGATCCTGCAGGACCTGTGTGTTTGTGTGGAAAGCGGGGATGTGTGGAGAGGTTGGCGTCGGGACCTTATATGGCGCAGGATGTGAGGGAAGTTTTGAGAAACGTTCGCGCAGCGTGTCCGGAGGACATACCGCCAAGACGAGCCAGTGCGTTGGGCGGCGCAGCCGACTTGAAGCACCTGGCGTGCCAAGGACGCCAAGACAAGAGAGGAGAGGTGTTGAGGGAGTTGGTGGGAGATAATTTGGAGTTGGTTACTGGGCAAATAGTGAGTGAGGCTGCAGCTGCTGGGGATAATTTGGCTAAGGAAATTTTGTACAGGGCTAGTTGGGCGCTGGGTGTTGGTATTGGGAATGTGGCAAATTTGATTAACCCACAGCTGTTTGTGTTGGGTGGTGGTGTGATGAAGGCGGGTGAGGATTTTTGGCAAGTGTTGCGAAAGGTGGCGCGGGAGACGGCTTTACCTGAGGTTAATTTTGAGATCGTTTCGGCGACGCTGGGAGATGATGCACCGTTGTGGGGGGCAGTAGCTTTGGCTGAAGATGTTTTAAGGTGATTTGAAGCTTATTTCACGCCTAAAAGCCAATGACGTGAGTTTATTCATACCTTGTCACGAAAATTCTGATACATACTCTCCCTGCTCAAGAACTGCTTGCTCATATGTATCAATTTTTAAGTGAAAGAGTATAATAAATGACTTTGTATACTGTGCATAAAAAGTATAATATTTTCTCTTTCAAAAGTAACATAATAGGGTTACCTTGAGTTGAAATTAGAGTGTATCAAATCAGCTAATATCAGCTTAATACTTGTATTTTCCCATTTACTTGATGTCTTTACGTCAGAATAAATTTCTATCAACGACGTTAGCGGATTCACGAATCAAATCTGTCAAAAATTTACTAAAAATTTTTGTTATTTGATATACAAAGATATATATATTAGTGAAATTGTCTTCAGTAAGAATACATGTTTCATGAAGAAATATCTGCGAGAAATGGTCATAACAATCAGTGTTGCCATGATTGTTGTTATGACTATGTTGAGAACCCCAGCTACGGAGACTACTTTCGTCAGAAAGAACGTTGTTGATCTGACTCCACAGGAAAAATTAGATTTTGTTAATGCTCTCAAAACATTAAAAACACGACCCGGTACTAACAGCAAAAATGTCAGTCTCTATGATGAGGTTGTTGCTATTCATGCAGGAGCTATGACATTTGACAAAATGCAATTGGGTGGTCAAGTTATACTACCGCAGGACACGCCTTCTACAGGACCTGCGACAGGCTCTGATGCAGCTCATGAACATGGAGCATTTTTACCTTGGCACCGTGAATATTTAAGTCGATTTGAAAAAGCTTTGCGCTCAGTTAATCCTAATATCACTATCCCTTACTGGGATTGGACAGATCCAAGAGCCGTTGAGGTGATTTTTAACCCCAATTTTTTGGGGACAAATGGCTCAGGATCAACACTGACTTTTGAATATCCAGATGGTAGACCTACTATTAGACTTGATGGGGGTCCTGTAGTGTCTGGTAATTTTTCCGAAGCGGATGGTTGGAGAATAGTCCCGGATTTACATAAAAACATCAGTACAGCCGAAACTCTAGGTACCTCACTCATTCGCTATCTAGCAGGTTCAGATGCGCCTCCTGGAACTGGATTTCCTCTAGAGAAAGCAGAAACAGACAGAATACTTCAGTCACCAGACTATGCTACATTTCGTCCATTTTTGGAGGGAGATATTACCATCAATGCAGACGGCACTGAAAATGAATGTCGAAACTTCCCATGTAACCACAACCTCGTTCATGCGTTGGTTGGTGGGACTGTGCCTAATCCTAATCAAAACGAGACGAATCGGCAGTTGCTAACATTGGGTACTATAAGCAACACTCCAGCTTCCCCCAATGAACCAGCTTTCTTTCTGCTTCATGCCAACGTAGATCGTCTTTGGGCCGAATGGCAGAATAATGGTCGCAAAGGTCCCGAATTTTACGGTGTTCCAGGTGAACCTTACGGGCACAATCTCAATGACAAGATGTGGCCTTGGGATGGAGGTGATTCTATACCAGGATCAATTGGTAGTACTGATATACGACCCTACTTACCAGTTATTGCACCCAACGATATTGTCAAACCTATAGACACTCTGAATTGGCGAAAGTATGGCTACACCTATGACACGCTTTTGAAGAAAGGCAGAGGATGGAGGAGACAGTCTCGTGGGGAGCTTCCTGTTAAGAGAACTCGTGTGCCAGAACGGAGAAGGGGTAGCCGATAAATCAGTTTAGAAGAATCAACATGGAAAAAAGTGGGGCTAGAAACTCCTACGTCAACACCAAATTATCCCGATGAACCACGGTTTCCGCACCAACATAACCTAAAATAGCGGCAATTTCACTGGAACGGCGTCCGCGAATCTTTTGTAGTTCACTGCTACTGTAGTTCACCAGTCCTCTGGCAATTTCATGACCGTTTTTATCGCACAATTGCACTGCATCCTGAGTGTCAAATTCTCCTTCCACCACCGTAATACCAGCACCTAACAACGATTTGCCAGAACCAGAAATTGCTAGCACTGCTCCCTCATCCAAATAAAGTTTCCCAGCAGGAACCAAACCATATGCTATCCAACGTTTACGGGCGGAAGTTGGTTCTGGTTGCGGTTCAAAGTGAGTACCAATGGCTTCGCCCTGTAAAATTTTTTCTATATTGTGTGGATATCGTCCTTGGGCAATGACGGTGCGAACACCAGCAGCGATCGCAATTCGTGCTGCGGAAATTTTGGTTACCATACCGCCAGTTCCCCATTGGGAACCTTGCGTACCTGTTTGCACCTGTAATTCTGCTAATTCTTTGATGTTGCTAACTAAAGCAATCGGTTGGGCATCCGGTACAGAACGGGGATCGGCTGAGTAAAGCCTATCAACATCGGTAAGCAAAAATAGCCAATCTGCTTTTACTAAGCTAGCAACCAGAGCAGAAAGGGTGTCATTATCACCAAATTTTAGTTCCTCTACTGCGACTGTATCATTCTCATTCACCACTGGAATGACTCCAAGTTCGAGTAATTCCCTGAATGTGTTGTAGACATTAAGGTAATGACTGCGCTCAACTAAGTCCTTGCGGCTGAGCAAAACCTGAGCAATTGGCTGTTGCAGCGTAGTAAATAAATCATCGTACACTCGTATTAATCTGCCTTGCCCGACTGCTGCAACTGCTTGTTTTAGAGCGATCGCCTTAGGACGTTGTGTTAAGCCTAGCCGCGCACAACCCACTCCCACAGCACCAGAGGATACCAAAATGACCTTGTAACCCTGTCGTCGCAGATCACACAGGGTTTCTGCTAAAGTCGCGATTGTGGAAAGTGCCAGTTGTCCGGTTTCTGGTTGAGTCAGGCTGGAGGTGCCAATTTTGACGACGATTGTTTTAGTCATTGGTCATTGGTCATTAGTCATCGGTCACTCATTTTATGACATACAACTAGGGACAATTAACAAAATTGTGAAGCGCCAGATCCTCTATAATTTTGAGGCTGACGCTTCACTTTTTTATATTGAGTTGTTATGAGTTAGAGTCTTTATTTTGGCTGACTCCTTTGTTATTTATACTTACTATGATTGCAGATTTTTGTTTGAAACAAGGTTTTTTTAATTTTTTCTTTAGGTTTACTTTCCTGATGATTTATTAATTTTTGTAACTCTTTTTGTCTTAGGAGTAATAGAAGCACCAAGAATTTCAGAAACCCAAACTTCAAAGTTGCGTATGGGATGGGAACGAAGAGCAAGATCTGCATGGATAATCGGCTCTACCAAAATAGTAAACATTCCCAAGCGATTACCTGCTAAGACATCAGTGAATAATCTATCTCCCACCATTCCTACCTGGTGTACAGGTAAATCCATCGCTTTGAGTGCTTGCCGAATTTTACGTCCCGAGGGCTTGGCTGCACCTAAGAAATAAGGCAGGTTGAGCGATCGCGCAATTCCACCAATCCGAGTTTGACTCAGGTTATTACTCACCAAGCACAATTTTGCACAGGGGCGCATTTGTTCTACCCACTGTTGGAGTTCCACAGAAGCGGAGGCAGCTTTTATTGGTACTAATGTTTCATCTACATCCAACACCAGCCCCTTCAGCCCATTTTTTCGGATCATGTCTGGTGTGAGGTTCAACACTGAACCTTCTAAAATCAAGCTAGGCTGTATGAGATTGTTCCAGTTCATAGTGATTAGTCATTACTCATTAGTCATTGGCATAAAATAAAGGACTACAGACCACTTCTTTGTTTGCGGATTTTAGTCACAGCTGCTTCGTGTTCTTGTAGAGTACGACTGAACACGTGTGTACCATCGTAACGTGCCACAAAAAATAAGTAATCAGTTTTTTCTGGAGCAAGCGTTGCTTTGAGACTTGCTAACCCTGGAGAGGCAATTGGACCAGGTGGTAAGCCAGGATTAAGATAGGTGTTATAAGGAGAGACGGTTTTGACTTGAGCGAAAGTCAGAGGTTGATCTGCTGTTTGACGTATGCCCAAAGCATACTCAACTGTTGGATCACTTTCCAAGCGCATACCCTTTTGTAGCCTAGAGAAAAACACCCCAGCTATCAGGGGGCGCTCACTCCCCACTACTGCCTCTTTCTCAACTATACTGGCGAGAGTCACCCATTGCTTAAGGTTAAGAGGGGTTTTATTTTGTTCTTTTTGATACAATGGCAATGCGACTTGCTCGAAGCGACTGAGCATTTGTTTAATAACATCTTGGGGAGTGATGCTACCACGGGCAATCTTGTATGTATCTGGGTACAAAAATCCTTCTAAGTACGGTAGATCAGCGGGAAGCCAAGAAAACTGGCCGCGGTCAATTTGACTCGCGGCTGCAAGAAAATCTTTAGCTAAGAAAAATTTTCTTTCTTCAAAATGTGCCGCCATTTGTCGCAATGACCAACCTTCGGGAATGGTGTAACTATTTTGCACCACTTCTCCTTGCCAAATTTTTTGGGCGATGGCCGATAGAGGCTGGGTAGGAGAAAGTTCGTATGTTCCTGCTTGAAAACTACCTTGAGGGTTTTTCCACTCCAAGTAACGTGCCCACACATTCCACGCCAATTGTGAGCGAATCAAACCGGCCTTTTCTAAATTACGACCGATTTGCTGTGATGCAGTTCCTGGAGGGATTTGAATCTGCAGCCACTTTACCGAATTATTTGCTGTTGCACCTGGATTTACTGTTTGGATGGGTGCGCTTATTGCCCGATTCCACCATATCCAGCTTTGCCAAGTACCAAATAAAACGGTTAAGGGCACTAGACCTAGGATAAATAGCTGCTTCCAACTTTTTTGCCAAAGATGCATCTAAGTAAAAAAATTCTAACGAAAAATCCCTCATTAAAAATTAAATTTTTTGATTCTTTTAATTTTTAATTTTGAATTTTTTTATCTTACTCCACTTCATTAAACAAATGTTCTTCCAGCAGAGGTTGGACTTGACGAAACTCTTCTGGTGAGAGTAATTCTGGTTTACCCGCTTGAGATATTCGTGCGAAAAACAGCAGTGGATCAAGGGGAGTGTAAATTGCGTACTCTTGTTCTTCGTGGTAGAAGCTCGATAGCAGTTGTAATTGCTCTGGCTCTAAATCTGCCTCTTCATCTTCAATTTCTAGAGTAAAAAGTTCTGACTCTTCCACTGGTGGTAAATCACCTGCAACAGTCAGAGCATAAGCTGTATGCTTTAAAAACAGATTTTGCTCAGAAAGAACAGCTTGGGCTATACCAAATATTTGGTCGATTATCGTTTCATCTTCCACTAAAATGGCTTCTTCTTCTTCTTCTTCACCTTGCCAAGCAAAAATTTCTATTGGTGAGTCAACCGGGAGAAGCAAAACGTACTCTTGACCATCTACGGTGAGTGAATGCTCAATGTAGCATTCGAGGCTTCTGCCTTTGTCATCAGTCAAAGTGATGGAACCAGTACGACTCTGGTCATTTTCTTCAGGAAAGGATGAGGAAAACATAGTGGAGATCTTGACTTTTTTACTAAAAACTACCAGCAACTGTTATAATAACCGAATTCTTTCTTTAAACAGATTTTATTAATCAAAACTAAGGGTTTACCCTGACTAGCACTGAGCGTTCGCGCAGCGTGTCCGTTCGGCTTTGCCGTGCCCGTTCGCGCAGCGTGTCCCTTTGGGACTCAGGGCTCAGGACTCAGCCGAAGGGTAAAACTGATTAATAAATTTTAGAATATCATGTTAGAAGCTTGCATTAATCAGCAGAAACTAGTGTGCTTTTCAAACGAGATCGCCTCGTATCCAGCCATTGTTGTAAGATGATGGATGCTGCTTTACGGTCAATAAGTTGTTTGTTACGAGAGGGGGAGCGATTCTCTGCTATGAGCATTTGCTCTGCCTGAAATGAAGTTAATCGTTCATCAACATATTCCACAGGCAGTTTGAGAACCTTGGCAAGTCTGGTTGTAAATTTCTGCACTTGACGAGCCTGAAATCCTAAAGAACCATCCATAGAATAAGGTAACCCAACAATTAGGACTTGTACTTGCCGCTGATTGACGAGTTGTCGTATTTGCTCCACATCCCGCTCAAACGATGTTCGCTCTATAGTAGTGATACCAGTGGCTATTAAACCAGTGCGATCGCACCCTGCCACACCAATACGTTTGCGCCCAACATCTAATCCTAAAGCACAAACGAATTGCTGTGAGCTTTTTTCCTCAGTAGCTGAAGTGTGCAAATAGACAGGGACACTGGAAGCAACAGAACAGGGGAGAGATTGCCCTTGTATCCCTTTGTCTAATTGTTCCGTTATATCCTTGTGTGCTTGTCCTTGTTCAAAACCCACTGCTAATCACTCCTGCCGAGCATCTGCCGGTTCTTGCTGGCTAGATGTTTCTACGTTGCTGTTATTGCACGAAAAGACAATAGTTTCTTTTGTCGTATTGGGTTGTGCAATTCTTTCTGGCGACACTGGCTGTCCTTGTTGTACCCATGACATCCCACCGGGAATCGGTTTTCGTGCAGGTTGTAAGCCTTGCAACATTTCTGGTAACTGAATTCCTTCTAGAGAGACAAATTTTGACTCCCGCAGTTTATGCCACACAGAGCGAGACATCATCAAGGTGTGTTCTGTGCGACTTGCACCCATTCTCTCCAAAAACTCTTCTCTTTCTGGGTGATAATCTGCTGAGGTGACTTGTAGAGCTTGTGGAGGAAAATCCTGTGCTATTCGAGCGAGTTGAGTAAGTAACTCTGGATACAACCAGGTGTAAGCTGGGTTTACTGTCAAGGTGGCCACATGGGGCTGTTGACCTTTACGATCCAATCGCAATTGAAAATAGCCGATCGCAGCTTTGCGTTGGGGTTCAAAAACGTAACCACTCACTACTTCTACTTTCGTCACCCACTGCTTCACTGCTTCTGTTAAAGCGCCGAACAGAGTTGTTTTAAAGTCATCGGCGTTACGGTCAAACACTTGCCGTACTAAAGGTGGCATTGATGCCGTATCTAGTTGATACAATAGCTGCGCATCAGCATTACTTACAGGCAGCAGATTGGGTAAATCTGGTTCTGATTTCGCCAATTCTTCAAGCAACTCTGGTTGTATTTCCCAGTATGTCATTTCTGCTAAGCGCTGAAATCCATTTTTGCGATAAAGCGCCAGTGCGTCTTTGTCGTTGACATTTACTTCTAAAAGCCAAGTACGAGCCTCCAAAATTGATTCAAAGCAATAGCGCAAAAGCTGTGAGCCAATTGCTTGCTTATCCATCGCACGCTCTACCATCACACGCTCTACCCTCCACGTGCTGTGCGTGCGATTAAACGGGGATATTTGAATCATTCCCAGAAGCGTACGCCCTTGTTCTGCTACGTATGCATAGAAACGATACCGTAATGGATTGGGAAACCAACTCAAACATTTGAGTAATCCATACCAGCCGCGCAGCCATTGCATTTGCCGCATTGCATCACAAGCTCCCTTGGGGGTTTGGGCTGCGAACGACTCTTGAGTTAGGCGTTCTATTCCATCCAAGTCCCGGTATTGGACTTGTCGGATAATAACGCTAAGATTTCGCTGAAGTAATGAAGTCATTTTCATTCGAGCCGCCATTCAGCTTAGAGTAACTAGGTCAAAGGAACTGCTGCAATCATCATAACGGCTTTGTGCTACTTTCTATTAAACCAAAAGGGTGATTTTCGTAACTTCATATATTATAAAGCAGATTTTCACGAGAATAGCATTAGCCTCGTCTTAACAAAATCTCCCTTTATCTTAATTTTACCCTAACATTGTTTAACACTTTTGAGCTATATTGCTCTACGAGAAACAAGCTTTTCAAAATTGGCTTGGGTTTGATGGAGTAATTGATCCCGGCTGTCTTCTTGAGACTGTTTCAAGGGTGGAACCAGATTGCGAGCCTGCAGTGCCATGTGAAGCTGTAGGTGGGCTACGTACTCACTAAAATCATCACGCTCTGCGTTTGTGCTCGTTAATAAATTTGATTCCGTTGCCACTGTGTTCTCCTTAAAATTTTACAGCTGCTTTACATTACAAAATATTTATCATGTTATTTTGTCTATCTTCTGACTTCGCAATGAAGTTTAATGTATGGCGTAAAACAATTGCCACGGTAGGCTAAAGCCTACGCAGTGGTTTTCATAAAGATTTTAGCGTACACCAGAACATAGCACGTAAACTAAGTATCCAGCCGTCAAACCCAGACCCTAGTACCGCAAGGCGGAAGTCAAAAGTCAAAAGTCAAAAGTATTATGGAATGGACTTTTTAGGGATTTTAAATGGTGAACCAGCGCGAATGACGGCTTTCCCGACCTAGGCGACTGGTGAACCCGAAGGGTTCCCCTATTTACGCCGTACTGTACTAGTGTGTTCTAAGCGTCAACTTAACACATGGCGCTTGTTTTCTTTTTATAATTCTCCTGAGACTGTAAATAAGCTTGTTGTTTTGTGGTGATAGTGGCTGAACAAACTATGATCCATACTCAACTAGCTACAGCAGCCACTGTCTGATTCACTATCTCATATGGTTTTTCTACGCCTTGTGCCAAATATTCAGCAAGCTGAGATTCTATTTGCTCTCGTACAATTTGGCGATACTCCAAGAAATGTTCATTGTGGGCGCAGGTGGCGAGATAATGCTCTGCAACTCCAGGGTTACGCTTGACGATACTAAACAGGTGATGCCAGAACTTCCAGCGAGTTTCCCGTTTGATCCCTTGTCGCCAAATAATCAGTAGCAGGGCTTTAACAACAACCCACTCTGGCATCTTGAATGGTGCTTTCCAACTCGGTGCACCCATGATGAGGAAACAACGGTAGGTACGATCCAAGTAGGAGATGGGGTCATATAAACTACAAAAAGCTTCAATATATTCTCTGGCAATGTCTTCCAAAGAACGAGTGGGGATAAAGTTCATCAAAGTTGTCTGGTTAATGTTGCCATCTTTATTTTCCCGTAGTCGTCCTTCTTTATTAAGGCGATGCCAAAGGGCTGTATTTGGTAGTGCTTGTAACATAGCAAAAGTTGTGGAGGGAATAGCTGCTTGTTCGGCAAAGCGGGCAATGCGATCGCCTGCACCTGATTTCTCTCCATCAAAACCAATAATAAACCCAGCCATTGGTCGTAAACCCGCTTTGATGATACTTTGCACAGCCTGAGTTAACGAACTACGCGTATTTTGAAACTTCTTTGTCAGTTGCAAACTGTCTTCATCTGGTGTTTCAATTCCCAAAAATACCGCAGCAAAACCACACTCAACCATCAGCTGCATCAATTCTGGATCTTGTGCTAAGTCAATAGAAGCTTCGGTGTCAAACCGGAATGGATATTTGTGTTCTGCCATCCAAACCTTTAACTCTTTGAGCAACAACTTAACATTGCGCTTGTTGCCGATAAAGTTGTCATCCACCATAAAAATACCACGCCGCCAACCCAGCTTATAGAGGTAATCTAACTCTGCCAAGAGTTGTGCAGGAGTTTTGGTGCGAGGTTTGCGTCCATAAAGAACAATAATGTCACAAAATTCGCACTGGAAAGGACAACCCCGCGAAAACTGAACTGACATCATATCGTAAGCGTCAAACTCTAGCAAATCAAAACGGGGTACTGGGGTTGTAGTGACATCTGGTTTTTCTGTCGCGCGGAATGTACCAGAAGTGTCACCTCGTTTAATTGCTTCAATAAACATTGGGAGGGTAATTTCCCCTTCATCTAAAATTAGGAAATCTGCACCAGCTTCTTGAACTCCCCCAGGAACTGAGGTGGGGTAAGGACCACCTACAGCAACTAACTTACCACGTTGCTTTGCTTCGCGAATTTGCTCTAATAAATCTTGTTTTTGGACTATCATCGCAGAAAAGACGACCACATCCGCCCAAGCCCATTCCTCTTCTGTCGCTGGGCGGATATTGCGATCAACTAGCTTAAACTCCCATTCTTGAGGCAAAATTGCTGCTACTGTCACCAAACCCAATGGTGGTAAGAGAACTTTGCGGTCAACTAACGCCAATATTTTCTCATAAGACCAAAATGTTTTGGGAAAAATGGGATAAACTAGTAAAATTCGCATGAACCGTCAACCCTCACAAACAAAAGTGTTTTTTCGCTGTAACTATAATAATTGGTACACTGACGAAGTTTTCTTCTTTGAAGTTTCTGTTTGATCAGGCAAGTGAGCTAGTTCACATAGCCAAAAGATAGGGCCTAAGTGCATTGAGTTACAACTTAACCTAAGATAACTCGGCACTTAGACGCCATTCGTTCTCAAAAGCAATTTTTTTTACTTTATTTTTTTAACTTTGCTGTGAGTTTGACTGGGTAGATTGATCTGCTGGCTGTGTCTTCTCCTCTTTTTTCTGACTCTCAGTCACTGCTTGCAATTGATTGAGGTGAATATTATTCACTTGAGTAATAAAGTTTTCTATTGCCTCCTTTGCCTTTTGTTGTTGTTGGCTTTCGTCAACTGAGTCATAGCAACGATAAGATGGAGTTATTCCCAAGACAAATTTTTCTTGTTCCGCTTCTAACGATTCAACTGTCGTGTTAGCAGAAATCCAATTTTCCTGAAAAGGAAACGAGGTGACTACACTAGCAACTATGGAGGCAATAGCTGGAAAGATTACGGGTAGCCACTTCAGTAAACTTTGACCTGGTTCCAATTTGTCTACCAAAACTAAAATTGGTGTCACTCCTGAGAAAACAATGGTTCCGATTTGCAAACTATAGTAAAGATTTCTCGATAGATTTCGAGTTTTTTTATAATCGTCAATCAACTCTTGGGAATACTGTAAAGCCTTTTCTCTGGCTGGGGCAATCGGGTTCTTTGTGGAGTGATTGTTACTGTTCATTAGATAGAGTTCGGCTTTTCTCTGTAGATCGAGTTTAGAAGCGGCGTTACTAGAAACCCGAAACACTTGTTGATTGATGAGGAACAGAAAAACAAAGATAGCCAAAGAAATAGATCCAGTGAGTACGACTGTTGGATTGTCTGGAAGAACAAAAGTAATAACACCTGAACCAATAAAAGCAGCTAAAAAGAAATACTCAATGATCTTCAAAGTAAATAACAACATTTTTTGACTTGATGAGGAGGATGATTGTTCCTGCATATCGGACATATCTGTCTGGTTTTTTGGCTCAATAGTAGTCATTGCTCAGTAACCAATTCGTACAAACAACTATAGAAGTTCCTGTAGCAAAATGCTTTTCAGGATAAAAATAGCAGGATTTAAATACAGATTGGAGGATCTTTGATATTTTTTTCGTGATATTCTGACTGGCTTTGCCAAAACTTGGGTATATTATCATTTTTTTTGATACAAGTGCAACCACAGATCAGACACTTGAGCTATATATATATCCAAATACTTCTAGTATAAAAAGTTATCATCAGTCTGTTTCATCGGTGAGATTTGACGCTGCACCTCAACTTTAAACATTGGTAGCAAGAACAAGCAGAGCTTTCTCGCATGTGATAACTGCATTAATTTCTAGAAAAAGTATTGCTGCTTTCTACGGAAAACTAGAGCAACGAGTGCCATACGCCTTTATGCGTCTGCGCTTTGCGCAAAGCTGCACGCACTTGCGTTCGCATATCGCCGTTAATCTGCTAGGAGTATCCTTCAAGGGGTGGGAGTGTTAGGGAGGATTCGATTTCGGCGTATTTAGCCCACAGACTTAAGTTTGTATAGCCTTTGAATTCTATTCGCTGGGCGTATTTTCCAAAATGGGATACTCTGGAGAGCTTTAACACGAAGCGCTTAAGATGACAAGCACTAAAATTATCAAATTATAAAATATAATAACTTTCATGTCAATGCGTCACTCATAAAATTAGGAATAGCGACATATATTGTCTGGTGAATATAAAAAATATGTAAAAAAAACAAATCTTTATTGACCATGTATTTCCACGCAATTAATCTATTGTACATATGCAATTTGATATTCAGACGTTCTCTAACTAACCAGAGAAATTTGGTAAAACTAATCAAAAAACTATTAGGAATTCATTCCGGAGTTTATATTTAGTATCCATAAAGTCTAATATAAATTGATCTCGTTTCAGCCTAAGTAGGATTGCAGCGACCAATCTATATACTTAAGTATGACTGTAGCTGTAGTCGTAAATTATATTTTTTTAAGGATAAACAAATGGTAAACATAGGCTATCATACAGCAAAATTTCAAGGGCAATTTATTCGTTCTGTTTATAGAGACATAGTTGTTAAGTTGGTCAAAGCTCCTATAAAACAAAATCGAAAAGTTCCAATTAAGATTTATTCTTTATCATGCGAGCGGGACTTGCCAGAACAAGTGGTAAGTATTCGGTCATTCATCCGTTATGTAGGTATTCCAGAAAAATTCACTGTTATTTCTGATGGTAGCTATACTGATGATAGTTGTCGTTTACTGTGCCGCATACATCCCTGTGTTGAGGTGGTGCCTTTAAAAAAACTTGTTAGAAACGACTTGCCTGAATGTGTTTCTGAATATGCTCAACACCATACAATGGGCAGAAAGTTATCGGCATTAATGTCAATTCCTGTGAATGGTCCAACGATCTACACTGATTCAGATATTTTGTTTTTCCCAGGTGGAATTGACTTAGTTGAGTTAGCTACTTCAGATGATCAATACACTAGATATCTACCTGATTGCTCTAATTCATTAGATGACAGAATTATTTGCGATGACTCCGAGAAGTTAAATCCAATCAATGCTGGATTTATTTTATTCAAGCACGAGTTGGATTGGAGTTTTGCTATTGAACGTTTGGCGAAGATGGAAGGAGTTCCCTCGTATTTTACTGAACAAACAGTGGTGCATCTGACAATCCACCAGAATCATGGCAAGCCTTTGTGCTCGCAACGATATGTTCTCAATGTAGAAGACCAATTTATTTATCCAGATAAATTTGCTAGTAAAGAAATTGCTTTAAGACATTATGTTAGGGATGTCAGACACAAGTTTTGGTTTAATTTAGCCTTAACTTGATGATCCATAGAATTGGTGTTCATTAGAGGATGTTTGGAAAGTTTAATTGAGTATACAAAATTGTCGTAGATCCCCCTAAATCCCCCTTCCCAAGGGGGGAATTTTACCTCGTTTCCCAAAAGGATCTAAGGAGATCTTGAAGATCGGTGTGTTTCAAACAATACTTATAAAACATCCTTTTAGCTAATTTTTACTAAAAACGAATACATTAACACAACACAATGCAAATCTCCTCATTTGACGTTTTCGACACCGTTCTGACACGAACTGTGGGAACACCAAAAGCGTTCTTTCTTTTGCTAGGTAAGCGATTAGCCAATCAATCTCTGATTCACTGTACACCTGAAGCCTTCGTTCATGCTCGCACTACAGCTGAGTTCCGGGCATACAGCAATGTGGGTGAAAAATATTCTTTGCAGCAAATCTACACGGAAGTTGCGATCGCCCTGCGACTCACTGATGAGCAATGCGAAAAAATCATGCACATTGAATGTGCCTTGGAATCTGAGCTGATTCGCCCGATCCCGGTTGCAAGAGATCTCATACAGGCTGCCCGCAAGCAAAACAAGCGTGTGGTTTTCGTCTCCGATATGTATTTGCCTGCTGAGTTCATCAAAGACCAGTTAATGCGTCATTCGTTCTGGGTGGATGGTGATGAACTGTATGTATCTTATGAATACGGAAAATCCAAGGGAACAGGTGAACTTTTCCGAGAATTGCTCAGTCGTGAGGGTGTTTCGCCAGCGGAAGTATCTCATTATGGTAATGATTTGCGTATTGATGTTCAGGGGGCTAAAAAAGTTGGGTTGAAAGCTCAACATTTTTCCGAAGGCAACTTGAATCGATATGAGCAAAAACTAGAGTCACATTCCTATGCGACAGAGGGTTTATCTTCTGCTATGGCTGGTGCCTCCAGACTAGTGCGCTTGCAAGTTCCGGTATCATCATCAAAAGAAGAGGCTTTGCGTGATGCCGCTGCAGGTGTGGTAGCCCCGACATTAGTCGGCTATGTTCTCTGGATACTCCAACAGGCTCAGCGGATGGGTTTAAAACGGCTCTACTTTGTGTCGAGAGATGGTCAAGTTTTGCTGGAAATAGCGCGTAGATTAGTCGCCAAGCTCAACTTTCCTTGCGAACTTCGCTATATCTATGGCAGTAGATTATCGTGGAATCTGCCAGCAGTCGTCAGTCTTGATCAACAGCAGGCATTGGAGATGCTGAAAAGACCAAGCTGGATTTTGGATGGCACAAGTACCCTATCTATTCAAGATTTTCTGGCGCGGGTTTCTATTGCTCCCCAAGAGATTCGTGATAGCTTGGCTGCTGTTGGATTCAAAGAAGAAGATTGGTTGCGAATTCTCAGTCCACAAGAGGTACAGCTGTTGCACCCAGTCCTTGACAAACCTGAAGTCAGTGACCTCATTCTTCAGAAAGCACAACAGAAGAAACAAGTTCTGATGAAATATCTAGAACAAGAGGGAGTGCTTGACTCAACGCCAAAGGGATTAGTTGATGTTGGTTGGTTTGGCAGTTCATATGATTCGTTAGCGGCACTTGTCAATGCCAACGGTGCCACACTTGATGTGGGTTTATTTTACGGCCTCAAAAGTAATTCCAAGGGAAATCAATCTGACTCTAAGAAAGGCTATTTCTTTGATCAACGGACAAGAACTGGCTTTAAAGATGTTTTACCTGAGTTGGGTATTGTTCCTTTGGAAATGTTTTGTAGTGCAGATCATGGTACCGTGCTTGGCTTCATGGAGGAAGGGGATCAAGTTCGACCAGTTTTCAAGGAAGAACATAATCAAAGGATTATCGACTGGGGACTACCAGTTGTCAGGAAGGCAGTTTACTCTTTTACAGAGAATCTGTTACTTGATTCAAACTTAGTGAATCCGTGGGCAGATGTGCGTGAAGCTTCTGCAGATGTGCTTCAGTCATTTTGGTTAAACCCTTCTTATACAGAGGCGAAGGCTTGGGGAGATTTTCCTTGGGAAGCAGGTCATAGTGAGAATACTAATTCTCTTGCTCAATCTTACTCTTGGGTAAATGTTGCTAAATCTTTTTTGACTGCAAGATTTGCTTATAATCAGGGTTTATGGTTTGAGGGATCAGTCGCCCAAAGTTCTCCACCTGTCCAAAAGGCAATACAAGGTTTTCACCGCTATCGGCGCTTGCTGTTGCTTATCAAGTCCAAAGTTCTTACTCCTAGACTCAAGGTAGTTAAGCGCTCATTACAAACTCCTTAGGAACAAAATCCCTTAACTTGTCCATAGTAGGAAGATCCTACTTTTAACCTCACCCTGCCCTGTCGGGCATCCCTCTCCTTATTAAGGAGAGGGAAAGATTTTTGCGTAGCAAAAAGCGAGGGTGAGGTTTTGAGTGAAATGTGTGTACACGGTAGCAAGCGAGGAGGTGCAGGTTTTTTACACGGGTTGGTAACGCTTTTGAGGTCATTCAACGAAACTGACCTTACTTGATAAATGGCTTAACACCACTGATTTTTAAAACATCACTCACCGTCGCACAGTAATTTGGTAAACCGAAACTGCCGGGATTAATAAAATTTTCGTAACTAAAATGCCGATAGTTCATACAGAATCTATCCCAGGCAGCCATCTGAATGCGGAACAAAACGATAATTAAATTGGCTAAAGATATAGATAGAGGGATGCGAAAGTAAATCTTTTTCCCAAGGTAGGCGCAAACTTCTTCAATTGCTTGGTTAGCAGTTAACTGTTTCTGACCTAAAACAAATGAGCGCGGTTCGTCTTCTTTGGGAGGATTATCAATCAAATACCGCACGACAGTGGCAATGTCTCGCCCGTGGATGAAGTGGAAACTGCCATCTGCCTCAAAAAAGCGAATCAAATCTATATATTTCGTTACTTCTGGAATACCAGATGTAGCATGTGAGTAGGGTTTATTGCGACCGCCGAAGGCGGCGGCTTCCGCATCGCCCCCCAGCACTAAAGTAGGAAAAACAGTCGTCACTTTGGGGGCTATAGCTAACTGCGATATCTTATGCAAACAATCGTACTTGGAACGGATATAATCTGTACCCAGTTCGCCTGCTTCCTTCAAAGGTTGATTGTTGCGATCCAAAACGCTAGCTGTGGAAAAATAAATCACTTGTTGGCATTTGTCTGGATCTAGCAAGTTGAGCAACTCATGGGTTTTATGGACATTAATATCAAAAGTCTGTTCACCGCCCCAAGCCGTCGCTGTTAGTACTGCAGTATCTATCGTTTTCAACAAGTCGGCAAATTTACTTATTTCTTGCATATCACCCTGCAAGACTGTCACACCAGGACGTGCTTGAGTATCGACTTGCAGTTTCTTTGGATTCCTAACCAGCAGATACAGTTCGTATTCTGTTTCTTGAATTAAGGCTTCACTTATGTAGTGACCGATACAACCACTTGCACCCGTGACTAAAATCCGTTTCTGGGTCATAGAGAGTTTCAAATAAGATTCAGGAGTTATGCATTATGAATTGTGAATGGTAAAAAAGTTTCAAAATTCAAAGTAACTTTCTAAAGTAAAAATTTTGGAATCACTCGCCCTGTACCAGACATGTAGTCTTGATACTGTTCCCTAAATGTATCAAGCATCATCTGCTCTTCTTGAGGTACTCGCTTTAAATACATCGGCACAAATGATACGATATAAGACAAACCGTAAATCCAGTTGTGCAAAAGGAGAGCTTGGGCAATTCCCCAAAGCCAAAAGGCTGCATACATAGGATGGCGAATGTATCGGTATACTCCAGTATCAACTAAAGAATGATTCTCCCGAACTGCTAGCGAGGCTGACCAGTTCAAACTCAAGTCTGTATGAGAACGCCAAAACAGCCAGATAGCCAATACAAAAAAAACTGTACCAAACCAACCAGTCCAATCAGGTAGGTTATACCCAGCAAAGTCGAGCCAAGGTGTAAAGACGCCAACTAGAGGCAGGATAAACATTCCTAGAAATGTTAACAACAGTGATAACTTCTCCTGAGTTGTTCTACGGTCATCTGTAATCTTGTTCTGTTTTACCAGTCGGGCGAAATAAAAGCGAATCACAAATACAACGATAAAGCAAATCAGAAAGATAACCTTTCGAGTAACTTCAGACATCTTTCAACTCCCTACAGAAGGTAGCGATTTTATTGATGATTGCTGAAGTTTAACAATCGTTCTCTGCTGCTGTCTTGCCTGTTGTTCCGAAAATTGTTTCAATCTTCCGATAATTTTCTTTCGAGAGTTTAGAGTGAGTCTCTAAATTTCTTGGGCGTGATGCCAGTGTGTTTTCGGAAAACCTTAGTGAAGTAGCTTTGGCTCTGGTAGCCAACTTGCTGACAAATTTCTACAATAGACAATTTTTGCTCTCGCAGCAGTTGTTTTGCACGTTTGATTCGACAATCAATCAGGTATTGATGTGGAGAAAAACCGATGGATTGCTTAAACAGGCAAGCGAAATAATGAGAACTCATCTCAACGAGGTCAGCAAGTTCCGTTAGACTAATATCTTGGTCAAAATGTGTTTGGATGTAGGTGAGCACCCGATCCAACTTCCACTTGGGGAGTCCATCAGCATACTGTTTGATTATCGGTTGACAGGTCGAATATCTACGTAGGAGATGGACACACAGAACTGTTGCCATTGATTGGGCGTAGAGACGGCTTTCAACGCCACCTGATTCCAGTTCTGTTTTGAGTTCTAGTCCAATCTGTTGGATCAGCGCATCCCGAAATTTGAAGTTTGGTACAATCTCAAGGCGATTAGTATTCACCGCTTCATAAACAACTCGCTCAAAAAATGGCGTTTCTAAACAGAGATGGATGCACTCATCTTCGTGATCGCACTGAGATTTAGGAGCCGTTTGATCAGCTGGAAACAGACTAATGTCGCCACTTTGATAATTTTCTTGACACCATCGCCCATTAACCCACCGTCTTGCTTCAAATGGCTTGAGATAGATACTGATAAGGTGTTGTTTAAACTGACATTCAGGAGTTTCGTGCGCAGGTTCTCGATGATACAGAAAGTGAATCGTGTCCCAACTAACCTCATAGCTCGTGAGGACGGGAGAATCAACTAGAATCTGCTTCAGGGAATCCCTTTGGCTAAAGTCAATCGCTCTAGGGTAATTGTGCTGTATCACAGACATTTGCTTTGGATAACGACTCTAGGTGTAAGGAACAAAAGCCAGCCTTTTGATCTAGTTTGGCAGACAGCCAGGGGACACAAAAGATTGCGCCCCTAACCTCGGCTGATCATACAACTGCACTGCTAAGTTGCTTTGCCGTTTCAAAGAAGAAAGCAACATTCTCCTTAACTGTCCCCTACCAAACTCCGTGGGCAGTGTCCACCCTATAACTTCTGAAACATCTAAATTGCATTCATGACGGGCGATGGTTAGGGTCTGCCAAACAGCAGTGGCACGACATCCAAGAAATGGCTATTCCGTGGCTCTTTGAGATCCAATGAACGCTCACTGCTCTTGTAATTGCCACTTTGATACTGGGCGAGCATCCAAGCGATGAAGTTGGAGAGCGAAGAAGCAACCACAAACTTATTGTTCTCATCGCGCCCGAAGTTAATTACCTGACCTACCACGCCTGCGGGACCGGGGTCTACATCTATTCCGAGGTGATTACTCCCCCCGTCATACGTAAGAGGTATCCACTTGACGTTAATGTAGGTGGGCTTGATTGCGCCATTAGGGTAGGATTCGCCGGTAATCTCGGTTGCGATCTCTTGATCTTCGTCAGCAATCTCGCGCCAACCGTCCCAATGCTTGTAGAGAGCCTGCGTACTTAGAACAGGCAAACCACAAAACAACCCTGTGGTCTCTCCCTTTTGCCCGTCATGACGCCTGTAGAAAGCCTTAAAGTCTTCCGGTAGCCTGCAATTCAAGCGACGCTCTAACTCACTGAGTTCCTTGTTCGAGCATCCGGGGTTGAGGTCGGCAAGTACTTCGGGGAGTTGCTGACCCAGCCAATGTTCTAAAGCTAACCAGAGTTCATCCATTTTTGTGACTGATTGCGCCTGTCCATAGTGTATTCCCGCTGCTACTCCTAGACTGCTACCCGCCAAGCTCAGAAAAGTACGACGTTTCATAGAATGCTGCTTTAGATGGAACATCTAAGTGTCTTTCTTTACAAAGTAGCATTACGAGAGCGGCAATTGCCCACCAATCACCTTCCACCTACGCTTTAACTGATTACCTCACGATTTCAGTTGCGATTTCAGCCTAACACCCCTTTCAAGGTGAATAGACTGAAACATATGTTTAAAGGAAATACTGTGCCATAGCGATTCGACACTCAGGAGGCGCGGCGGCTTTGCGCCCCTGACTTCGGCTTGTCATACAACTGCACTACTAAGTTGCTTCGCCGTTTCAAAGAAGAAAGCAACATTCTCCTCTGGAGTTTCTGGTAAAACACCGTGACCAAGGTTAAGAATGTGCCCTTTATTGCCAGCTTTGCGAACAGTGTCGTAAATGCGATCGCGGATAAATTCCTTAGAACCAAACAGCACACCAGGGTCAAGATTTCCCTGCACTTTGAGGTGCTTGCCTAATCTTTCCCGTGCGTCTGCCATATCTACTGTCCAGTCTAGACTGATTAGATCCGCGCCTGATAGTGCCATCCTCTCAAGCAAACCTGCACTACCACTCACCAGTAGAATCAGGGGTGTATCAGGATGAGTTTCTCTGACTTGCTGGAAAACGCGCTGCTGATAGGGTAGTGCGAAGGTTTCATAATCTTGGGGACTCAATTGTCCTGCCCAAGAATCAAACATTTGCACAACTTGTGCGCCACAATCAATTTGATAGCGGACATAAGTGGCGATCGCATCTGCCAATTTTGTCAGCAACTTATCCAGCAGCGTCGGATTTGAGAACGCCATGTTTTTGATGATGGAATAAGTTTTTGAACCTTTTCCCTCTACCGCATAAGCGGCTAATGTCCAAGGTGCACCGACAAAGCCCAACACAGTTGATTCGTTGCCTACTTCCTGCCGTAATGCTTGTAGGATTGTTTTAATGAAAGGCAGCGATTCTTCCGGTTCTAAAGCATGCAGGTTATCGATTTGCTCTGAGGTGCGAATCGGCGAGTGAATGATTGGTCCTTTACCTTCAGCGATATCCATATCAATACCTAAACCAGGTAGCGGTGTGACGATATCAGAAAACAAAATCACTCCGTCTGGTTGAAAGGCTTTCCACGGTTGTAAGGATACTTCAATCGCTACTTCCGGTATTTCCGAGCGTTCACGAAAAGAAGGATACTTCTCCCTTAAATCTCGGTAAGCTTTCATATATCGTCCCGCTTGTCGCATCATCCATACGGGTGGACGGTCTAACGCTTCACCACGAGCTGCCCTGAGAAGATAAGGAGCGTTGGAGGAAATACCCATTTAACAGTTCATCCTAAACTCTTTTTTATGTCATTGTTTAGCTTATCATCCTAGGATTGCCCTTTTTTAAGAAGACTTGCTTTTGAAGCGTTGCTCGTAAAAATTCTATTCAAATTGCACTCAAAACTTCATAAATATTAAAGAAGAAGAACGCAGAACTCAGAACTCAGAACTCAGAATGCAATTAAGTGGGCGTGACCTTGATCACAAAGTTTGTTTTGGTGAACCTAACCCTCATATTAAGAAATAAAGATTAACACCGCTGCTTGGTTAGAGTATATTCAAAATACCTTGGTCTGCATCTAATTCAACTGTAACTCCCACAGGTAAAGCTGCATTGGGAGCGTCATGACCAAAAGGCAGGTTTGAGACAATGGGAATTTTTAAATCTCCTAGGCGATCGCGCAACACTTCCTCAACACTAAAGCTAGGAACATTTGCAGGTGGTTCACAACGGCTAAAGCTACCCAGTGCAATTCCACTAACTTTTGATAAAACACTACTCATCCGCCACTGTGTTAGCATGCGGTCAATGCGGTACGGAGCTTCTGTCACATCCTCCAATGCCAAAATCACACCATCCAAATCTGGTAGCATTGGCGTACCAAGTAGATGAGTTGCCACCGTAAGATTACCTGGTAACACGATACCATTGACCACACCTCCACCCCAACCACAACCCTTTAAAGGTGCAAGAGGACGACCTTCCACACAATCAAATAACCTTTGAATTGACCAATCTGGTTCGCAAGCTAGAGTTGTCAGCACGGAACCATGAACACCAGAAATTCCTGCTGTGTAAAGACTCCACAAAAGCGCGGTGATGTCAGAAAAACCAATAAGCCACTTTGGCGCTGAGTTTTCTAAATTCTGCCATGTCCAATTTTCCAAAATACGGCTGCTACCGAAACCACCTCTAGTACACAGAACACCGCGACACTCTGGCTCTTGCCATGCTGTGGCGAGTTGTTCACGCCTCGATTCATCTTTACCAGCTAGATATCCCCATTTGTCATCTATCTCTGGAAATAGTTCTACTCGATAGCCGCGCGATCGCCAAATTTCTACCCCTTTTTGGAAAGCCTCAAATTCCCGTAAAGCACCGCTAGGAGAAATCACTCGTAATAAGTCACCTGGTTTGAGAGGTGGAGGAACAATTTTAGTTTTGAGATTTTGAGTTTTGGATTGCATCAATAATGTTTAAGAACAAATGATAAAAATATTGATTGACAATAGGTCAATTTGCTATTTATATCTTTTTATCCGTGCAAAATCCAATATCGGAGCCAAAAATATGGCTCATGAATTCAAAAATATAACAAAAATCTAAAATTTTCATGAACCATTGTTCAAAGCGATCGCCCAAAGCTTCCAAAGAAAATTCAGTTTCTGCCGAGGAACGACAAGTTTGACCCTCCTGGAGCTTACGCTCACGCCACATGCCTCAACGCTTAAAGTCGCGCACGGTGAGACAGCACGGCGCAGTCCTTGTCTCCCGACAGAGGCGACTGCGGAGCGCGCAGCGGAACCGGAGGTTCTCCCCGATAGCCCTCCGGGAACGCCCGTCGCCTGACGCCACATTCTACCCTGCGGGAAGGCGTTCCGCCTACAACGGGGCGGCAGCTTTTCGGGGGAAGCTTCCCCCGAAAACGTGCCTTGGGAACCCGACAGCCAGTCGCCACAACGGTCAAAGTTCGTCGCTTGGGTTGCTTCCCCCGACAGACTTTGGGGGAACCCCAACGCCCTTCGGGTTCGCCAGTCGCCTACGGAGGGAGACCCTCTCCGTTTGCGTAGCGCCCCCTATGCCTGCGGCACGGCTACGCCTATCGGGGCTAGTTGCCACAACGCGCTTAACCCGACGCCCTTCGGGTTCGCCAGTCGCCTACGGAGGGAGACCCTCCTGCAGCGCTGGTCTCACCAGATACCTCTGTCGGGAAACCCTCATCAAGTACTGGCTCCCTCCGGGTTCACCAGTCGCCTACGGCGGGAAACCCGCCTGCAGCGCTGGATTCACCGCAAGGCACAACTCTTGGCAGCGCTGGTCTCACCAGATCCCTCTGTCGGGAAACCCTCATCAAGGACTGGCTCCCTCCGGGAACGCCCGTCGCCTACGGCGGGAAACCCGCTCCGTTTGCGTAGCGCCCCCTATGCCTGCGGCACGGCTACGCCTATCGGGGCTAGTTGCCACAACGCGCTTAACCCGACGCCCTTCGGGTTCGCCAGTCGCCTACGGAGGGAGACCCTCCTGCAGCGCTGGTCTCACCAGATACCTCTGTCGGGAAACCCTCATCAAGTACTGGCTCCCTCCGGGTTCACCAGTCGCCTACGGAGGGAAACCCGCCTGCAGCGCTGGACTCACCAGATACCTCTGTCGGGAAACCCTCATCAAGTACTGGCTCCCTCCGGGTTCACCAGTCGCCTACGGCGGGAAACCCGCCTGCAGCGCTGGATTCACCGCAAGGCACAACTCTTGGCAGCGCTGGATTCACCGCAAGGCGCTGCTCTCCGCACAGAAGTGGCACATGAGGGAGACCCTCCCGCAGCGCTGGACTCACCGTATGGCGTGGCGTTAGCCATAGGGCAGTGGCTCCCCAACCTAGGCAATTTAGGGATTTTGGCTCTAACTGAACCGTATTGAGATATAAGGTCTAAAATGCGGTTAATTGGATAATAGAATTATGTGCCTAATTATAATTTTTATAGTCAAAATATTCATCAATAATATTGTAAGCAACTATGAGATATCGTTCTAGGGGACAGCACTTTTTCATCTATACCTCTATCTTAGTTATCATTCTGGCATTGCTTGTTGGCTGTGACGGCCGTGGCGATGAATCTCCTGCGGGAGGACCTGGTGGTAATAGTGCTACTACTCCAGCAGAATCTAGTGAGACTGGTGCGACTCCCACTACCCAGAGCGTCAGTCCAAATTATAAAATTGCTCAGGATGCTTACTCTGCTACCCTGAAAGAAACTCTCAGACCTGGACAAATCGCCTTTGATATTGCTACACAGATGAAAGTTGCTGAGAATGAAGTGATCGAAGTACGTGTTACTGATAACTTGCAGCGTGATCTAAAAGCAGGACTCAGTAAAGATGCTAAAACTCAGCCGATTGATGTAACTTCCTTTTTAGGAGCAGAACTTACAGGAGCTAGCTTTGAAATCAAACCTCTAAGCCAGAAAAAGCAGGTTTTAGCGCAAGGACGTGTGGTTAAGTGGCTGTGGAATGTAACTCCCAGTGAGGCAGGTAGTCAAAAGCTTTTTCTGGAAATATGTGCTTACATTAGTATTAAAAATCAACCAGAAGTACCAGCGTGTTTGGAGACTTTTAGTCGTGACGTCACGGTTGCAGTTAACCCAAGCAGTTGGTTAGGACAAAATTGGAAATGGATTATAGAGAACTGGAGTGCGATCGCAGCTGTTTTGACAGGAGCGTCCGTTTTTATCGTAGCTAAGTGGAAATGGATTAAAGATTTGTTTAGAAAGAAGACATCTAAATCATAAAAGTACCTATTTAGGGGAAAGACTACATGCTAAACCCGATATTTAAACTGCCAACCAGCGCTGAACTTCCTTGTTCAGACGACACTCCTGTGGATAACGAAAATCAAAATTTTGTCCCGAATTTATTGTTATTCCTGCTGAAGTTTATCTGGGCAAATCGCTTAGATTGGTTTTTTGGGGTTGATATGGCAATTTATCACACCACAGGAGTCAGTCATCTTGTACCTGTTGTGCCAGATGGTTTCTTAAGTTTAGGAGTAGAGCGATTTAAAGGAAATGTTTTACGTAAAAGCTATGTTCTTTGGGAAGAAAACGATGTTGTCCCAATTTTTGCTTTAGAAATTGTTTCTCTTACCTATGGGGGCGAATATGATAAGAAAATGTCGGTCTATGCTCGCTTGGGTATTCTATATTATGTCATTTACAATCCTGAATATTGGCGACGAGACCAACATCAGCCATTAGAAGTTTATCGTTTAATCAACGGAGAATATAAGTTACAAATTGGAGAACCTTTTTGGATACCAGAAATGGGTTTGCGGATTGGTAGGGGAAGCTACCTTGATGGAGAAGTAGAACTGGAAGTGCTTTATTGGTATGATGCACAAGGCGTTAGGTATAAGACACCACAAGAAGTTGCAGAACAAGCGCAACAGCAAGCAGCAGAGATGACAGAGTTACTTGAGCGCTATCGCCAACGCTTTGGAGAATTACCAGACGCTTAAGTCAGTGAACAGTAAACAGTGAACAGTGATAACTGGTAACTGATAACTGGTAACTGATAACTGCTAAAAATTTTCCTCGTCCTCTTCTTCCTCTCCCTCTGTATCTTTGTCCTCCTCACTTGCATCACCAGGCAAAGCACGGATACGATTCATTTGTGAAAGAGCATACTTTGCTGTTGATCGCACGTCTGCATCCGGATCTCGCACAGCATGAGATAAGATTTGACTCATTTGAGCCATCATGTCATATACGCGAGTTAAATCCCGGATGGCATTTTGTCGCACTTGTGGACTTTCATCTTGCAATGAAATTGCCAAAGCACGGTTCATTGGCTTAAGTGTGCGGGTGTTAATTTCTGCCAAAGCAGCTAAAATCAAGCTGCGTTGCTGGGAATCTGCATCCACCATCAAGTCTACTAAAGGCTGAATTGCTCGTGAGTCTCCTTTTTGACCTAAATCCCAGATAGCTTTACGTCGCTGTGTTGGATCAGGGCTACGTAAATCTAAAATCAACTGGTCAATGATGTCAACTTTGGCAAGGCGAGAAGTTGTTTCCATTGGTAAAAATTCAGTAGACGGTGGTATCGTTGTTTCTGTTTCTTGCGTACTGATGACACTAGTGTTATGAAACTCATCGTCGTTCTTTACATCGAACTTTTGTATAGTTTGCGGAACTAAACTGGTGTTTCGCTGACTATAATTTTCTGGGTATGTTACAACTTTTGTACCCTTGTCAATCTTTCTTACTATATAAAGTACTGCCCCAATACTTCCCAAAACACCAGTACCCACGAGAGACCACCAAAGTATGTCTGTTCCTGGGTCTTTCTTGGTCTTGGGTTGAATCGTAGAACTAATTGCAATGGTAGAAGGCGGTAATTTCTTGTTTATTGTTGTCTGAAGACTCTGCCTAGTTGTATCACCAAAAATACCGTCTACACTTAAACCTTTTACTTGTTGAAATTTCGTCACAGCACGGCTTGTACTTATGCCATACCGTCCATCTATCTCGCCATCATAGTATCCTAACTTCTTAAGTAAGGTTTGCACTGACTTCACTTGTGCACCTGTGCTACCAAGTCCAAGAATGGACTGCTTGACAGCATCTTTGGAACTGACTTGAGCAAGTTCTAAATTTCTAAAAACAATTTCAGGTTTAACTGCACTTGCTGAACGTTGGTCAAATCCTAAGCAAGCAAGGCAAGCAATAAAAACAATAGAAGAATAGCGTCGCCTCATATAGCAAGTCTCAGCCAGAACGTGCATTGGAAGCCATTGATACCACAATAACTATAAGCTACATAAATATCAAATGTCTTCTTGGCTTTTGGTATATTAAATACACTCTGGCTAATACTCTTATTCAAGCACATGAGTGGTAGTTGTTGTACTTGAGTCAGTTATTTATTTTTGAGATATTTTTTGACTACCTTATTTAAGGCAACATCTCTGATTCAGATTTTCTCACAGGCAAGGTAACTTTGTTTATCGTCTTTGCAGACGCTTCTAAAACTTGTTGTTGCTGTGTGATAGTTTTTTCACTTGTAGCAACCTTCTTGCTTACCCCTGGCAGAGTTTCGCGCTGGTTGATGAGATAGATGCTAACCAAAGTCAGGCTGACTCCTACCCACTGCAACGGACTGAGAACTTCTTGAAGTAACAAATTGCCAAATAACAATGCGAATACGGGTGTGAGAAAGGTGAGGGAACTGAGACTGGTGAGATTACCGCTAGAGGCAAAGTAGAAAAACAATCCGTAGGCGATCGCACTACCAAATACTGTAGCGTAACCCAGCCCAAACCAGTCAGACGGAACAATGTTCTGCAACTGTCCAGATTCTACAGCTGATGAAATTCCCCACAATGGCAAGCCACCTATAATCATGTGCCATCCTGTAGCCATCACAGGATCAGCATGGCGACTGACGAACCTGATCAACACTGTTCCTACTGCCATACTCAGCGCTGCTAGAAGCATCAACCACTCGCCACTGGCAAACAGTTGTTGTATTGATGCTGTAGAGAATATCTCTACAATCGTGTCTGAGTTGAAAAAATGGAGAATCCACTCATCCGGTAAGCCAATTAAACTAATACCTGTGACTCCTATCCCTAGTCCTAACCATCCCCAAAAACCAATATGTTCTTGGAATAACCACAAACACAGCAATGCCACAGCCAAGGGTTGAGAGTCAATCATCACAGATCCTAACCCAGCATTTGTTCTGAGTAAGCCCTCCGCCAAAAACCCTTGAAACAGTGTTCCATCCACCAAGGCAAATAAAGCAATCCACAGCCATGCATCCCAGCCTTTGGGCTGAGGTCTACCCATCCATGCTGCTACTATCAAAATAAGTACGCCAGCCGGTATCAAACGCACTCCCGCCATAAATAATGGTGTCGTGTGGGGTATTACTCCTTTCATCGCCACCATTGCTGTACCCCAGAAAAAAAAGGGGGCTATCAACAACAGTAGTCGTGGGATGGGTAGTTGAGATGCATTGCTTTTCAGTTCCATGGGATTGCTGATGCCTTTGTTTTACAAATGCGAAATATCGCTTTAACTAATTTTACCGAATTATTTCGATTTGTGAAGGCATAAATACTTAGTGATGAGGGACGCTCAAAGGGGTATTCACTTGTCAATCTTTTTTGGATATTTTTTGGATATGGTGTCTAACTTGACATGATCAGTCCTCTGTAAATTTTCTGTAAATATACTACTAAAACTTGATATTTTTGCCGTATTTATAGTAAAGTTTGACAGTGTGTCGTAATAACAACTTTTATAGGTTATAAGGGTTTTTTTTAGAAGATCCAGCTTGCATCTTCGTTTTGCAAGGGTGTTGACCAATTCTGTATTAGCGCTTAGTGCTATTGCGCTTTTCATACAAAGCTCTACCCTCATTTCTCAGTGAGGTAACTTTTGTATTCATAGTTTAAAGTTATTTTCTATATAAAAAGATGCGTGATGTTATCAAAAGAAAATATTGACTATAAGTTGTTGGATGCATACTATTATGTATTTTTTTACAAATTAAAAGAACTGATTGTGTTCAAGTTTAGCCAACGTTCTTTTGTTCACCACACAAGGAGATTTTCTATACGAATTATGATTAATGACCTGGCAGTGCTGTTTTGTTCTAGTCAAATCTTTGTCATCATTCCCAAAATTGAGGGTTTTTAACATAGCAAACTGACTTTTCACGGTATGTGGATTCATGTCATTTTGAAGGTTTCCCAAGCCCCAGTTTTTCCATTAGTTGTTTTCATTGATTCACAACTATTGAGAATTAAGTTGTGGAAACCACGAAACAGTGTGTTTTGAAGACTTGCTGTGAAAAGTCAGAGCAAAAGGCAAGCGATCGCTTATTCCCCAACCCTATATATCCATATCAAATCAGTGATGAGGAGTGACACGAGACTCTTTCATGTACTCAAATAAAGAAGGTTAAAAATGAAAAAATTCTTCATTCCGTGCTTGTTTTTCATTGGAATTGCTTGGACTATATTCACCCAAGTTCCTCTCCCACTGCATGAGGGATTGTCCACTGTAGCTTCAGCAGCACGACCAAGAAATCCAGGTTATGAGGTTTGGGCTATTGACCAAGCAGATTCCCTTGATGGTACTACTTTGGGAGGAAATCTCTTTGTTTTTTCAGGCAACGACCGAGACTTTTTAAGAGGTAATGCAAAGGTTGAGCAATTTAACTTGGCAGCCAGTGCTAAGAAGAACGATCTTGCACCAGGTCAAAAACCCCACTGGATTACTTTCAATCAAGGCGGTACACACGCGATTGTAGGACATGCGACTACAGCTCATGTCTATGCAATTGATGCCAACAAGCGTGAAGTTGTGGATTCAATTCTTCCACCAGGATTACCAAACTCCAACTCTCATGCTGTTTACCTCTCAAAAGACAACAAATTTGTATATGTTGCCGATACTCCAGGTCAGCGGATTCATAAGATTGGCACAAATTATGAGGCCCCTGGAGGTAAAATTTTTGGTGATGTTCAAACATTAGACTTCAATACTCCACAGACAAAGACAGCCTTAGGAGTACCTACCACTGGTGCCACTGCCCGACCAGTTGTAGCTGTCGTTGATGATACAGGTAAGTTTGTTTATGTCACTTTTGCTGATGGTGGCGTGGCAATTGTAAATGCGGAAACACTAACAATCGCACATATTTACAGTAAAGATGAAGCCACTTTCAATGGATTGGTTGCCTATCAGATTGGCGACAACTTCGTAACTAACGCAGGCAATGCTGATCCCGAGATAGCGGACTTTATCTATCTGTATAACAATAAATCTCTGCTAGAAAATCCCTCGAAGCGTCCAGATTTCTTCAAAGTTCCTCAATCCGGTAATGATGTTCATGGTGTGACATTAATTGGTGCTAAATACCTTTGGCAAGTAAATCGTGGATCCAATTCCATCACCATACACGATATCAACGCTAAACCATTTGATCCCAATGTTGAGGCTTCAAACAAAGCTCGCGCAGTTAATATTGTCGATCTAGTCAGTGATACCTTGGGTCCTGATCCTACACCAGACTTAATAGAACCATCACCTTCCGGACAAGTTGCCTTTTTCACACAGCGTGGACCTAATCCCATCTCAGGAAACGACCCAGCATTTTTCAACAGTGTGGGTATTTTCCCAGGACTAGGTGTCGTGGAAGTTGAAAACGGAGGTAAGAGTGCTAAACCCGCTCATTTATATAGATTTGATAATGTTGTCGGTGGTAAGAATATTGCTGACTTCCACGCTCTTGCAGTTCGTAAATAGAACTTAAGGACACAAGGGACAAACCGAAAATTTTTGAGTAGTACATTAAACCTATTTGAAGGTGCGTTACATTAGTGTAACGCACCTAATTTATCCAACACTTTATCTAACTAAATGCAGCGATATTAAGCTCTAACTTTGCTACTAATTTGACATCAAACTCTGCTTCAAATACATCCTTTTTATAATCCAAACTCCATAGTTCTAAAGCACAGTCATCATCAGCGTGGGATGGAAAAATTTTGAGAATCAATTCTTGTTTTTCAGTTAGATATTCACACTCGACTCGCGTAATTGCTCCAATTTGCCGCCTATCCAAAGCAACTGCCAATCTCAAAATAGCACTCAATTGACTGACAATTTGTCGATGATTTTTGCCTTCTAAATTCTGGTAATTTTCGTGCTTTTTCTTCGGTGGAGATTTGCGATGATAACGTGCTAAATTAGCAATGATTTCTATCTCTGTTTCATTATAGCCTAGTAATTCAGCATTACGAATGAGATAATAGGAGTGCTTGTGGTGAGATGAATGACCGATATAATGACCGCAATTATGCAATATAGCTGCAGCCCAAAGGAGTTGCCGTTCATCTGCTCCCCAGTCGTGAAGTGTTCCTTTTGTTTGGTCAAAAATGCTTAAGGCAAAGACTGCGACTCTATCACTGTGCTCTAAATTGACGTCGTACTTATTCGCAATTCTCAGGACACTCCGCTGGCTTACTGAACCTTGGTAACGTAGACGGTCTTCAATATAACCGTGAGTAAGCATCCAGTCTACAATCACACCCTCTCTTAGGGAACGTTCGCATACTACGAGTGACTCTAGCCCCAAAACGAGCATGGCTTCCTGTAAAATCACTGCGCCTGCGAGTATAACTTCAGATCGTTTCTCTGGCATGCCGGGAATTGCAGCTCGTTCTGAGTTACTCATTTTCCGTAGGCGATTGACCCATTCCTGCAAATCTTTTAAGCTCATTTCGTAACCATTGAGCGTAGAAGGAACAGAGTCTACCTTTTCCCGTGCATGAATCATCACTAGAGTTTCAATTGTGCCGGAAGTACCTACTAAACGGGGAGATTCTCCATCCTTAAGATTTGCTTGGATCTCTTCAACAGCACGTTCTAACATCCCCCGTGCATATGCTTGTAGGTACTCAAACTCAGTGTCATGAATTGGGTCAGTGGTAATTAACTCACTGGTGAGTCTGACTGCACCAACTTTGGTACTGGTGAACGTTCGCCCTTCGTGACTATCGGCCAAAATTAATTCTGTGGAACCGCCACCGATATCTATAATAATATGGGGCTTGTCGTCAAATTCCATCCCCGATAGTACGCCCAAGTAGATTCGCCGCGCTTCTTCTTGACCAGAAATCAACTTAACGCTTAAACCGACTTCATCTTCAACTTTTTGCAAAAAATCTCTACCATTGGGGGCTTCTCGTACGGCGCTGGTTGCCACAGCAATTATTGTATCGACGTTGAGAGTTTTTGCGATCTCTTGGAAATGTCCCAAGGTGGCGATCGCCCTTTCCATGATTTGTGGTTTCAAATTCCCCGTCTTCATCTCGCGATCGCCGAGTCTGACGGTTTCTTTTTCTCTGCCGATAATGTTAAAAGATGGCAGTGTAGGTTCAATTTCCACTACTACCATGTGTAGCGAATTGGTTCCTAAGTCAATCGCAGCAATAATTCGATGTTGCTTTGCTGTTTGAGTCGGAACACTCTCCCAGTTAGCTGAAACTAAATTCACCATCTATCGTTTCTCTCTGTTAAGGATGGTAAAAGCTGGCAATCTCGACGTATCGACGAGACAATGTATTTTGTACAACAAAATTGTTTTTAAGTAGAAGCCCTGATCCATAACCAAAATGACTTCCTGGTTCTATTCCAAGTTGTGATTTATGGTTGTGACTTTATAAATATCAGATAAAGATATTCTATAGATGTAAATATGTGTGAACCAATCTATCTTTAGTCATCTTTTACTACCTATGCTAACTACGCCAAAAGATCACACCGAACCCATATGGCTTGTTATTATCCGGCTATTACGATGGCACAAACCAGAGGGACGGTTAATTTTAATGATTCCCGCTTTATGGGCTGTGTTTTTGGCAGCTGCTGGAAAACCACCCTTACCACTTGTTGGAGTGATCATCTTGGGTACTCTCGCCACAAGTGCTGCTGGATGTGTTGTCAATGATTTGTGGGATAGAGATATAGATCCACAAGTGGAAAGAACTCGCGATCGCCCTCTTGCTTCCCGTACGCTGACTGTGAAAGTTGGCATCATAGTTGCCATAGTGGCGATGGCATGTGCTGCAGTTCTTGCCTTTTATCTTAACGTACTCTCATTTTGGTTGTGTGTGGCAGCAGTTCCAGTTATTTTGCTTTATCCCGGCGCAAAGCGCGTGTTCCCTGTTCCGCAACTGGTTCTTTCTATCGCTTGGGGTTTCGGGGTTTTAATTAGCTGGAGTGCAGTGACGCATAACCTTTCACTCCCAACTTGGCTGCTTTGGGGCGCTACTGTGACGTGGACATTAGGATTTGATACAGTTTACGCCATGAGTGACAAGGAGGACGATCGACGAATTGGTGTCAATTCTAGCGCTTTGTTTTTTGGTAGTTTCGCGCCTGTTGCAATTGGCATTTTCTTTGCTAGCACTGTCTTTTTACTGAGTTGGCTAGGTTTAATTCTGCAACTGCGTCCTAGTTTTTGGATTAGTCTTTCCATTGCTAGTGTAAGTTGGATTTGGCAGCTCACACGCTTAAGCCAGAAAGATTTACCGAACTCTGCTTATGCTGAAATGTTCCGACAAAATGTGTGGATTGGTTTTATTGTCCTTGCTGGGATGATTAGTGGGAGTTTATTATAATACCAATTCAAAAAAATGTTTGCGACAGATAGAACACTAAAAGCGGTTACCAGTAAATCTTTCACAATCTAAAATCTAAAATGGTATAAATTCTGCGTGCTGTGTTCTTCTTAATAAACTGCAATGAGAAAAATCATAATTGGAGTGATGGGACCAGGAGAAAAAGCTACAGCAATTGATGTACAAAATGCCTATGAACTTGGAAAACTCATTGCAACACAGGGATGGGTTTTGCTGACTGGTGGTCGAAATGTTGGCGTTATGGATGCGGCAAGTCGGGGAGCAAAATCTGTTAATGGTTTAACTATTGGTATTCTTCCTTGCTATGATAGCCAAGGTATTTCTGAAGCAGTTGATATTACCATTTTTACTGATATGGGAAATGCTCGCAACAATATCAATGTTCTCTCTTCTCATGTGGTCATTGCTTGTGGTATGGGTGCGGGTACTGCTTCAGAGATTTGCCTAGCTTTGAAAGGCAACAAGAAAGTGATTTTGTTGAGTGTAGATGAAGAAAGTCAAAATTTCTTCCAAAAACTAGCGCCAAAAAATGTTTATGTCGTGAATGATGTGGAGAATACAATGGCATTAACTAAGCAAATTTTAAATCATACTAAGACCTGAATCCAATCACTTTTTGGCGTTGCATATTTTGGGATGATTTTATTTTCTTTGCTTACTAGAAGACTTCTTTATTGGCGCTTTTTGCTTCTTGGCGGTTCGTACTTTATCCCTTCTTTGTGCAACGCCGATTTTCTGTTGCTTTTGTTCGTACTGTTGCAAAAACTCTTGAACTTTTACAGGAATTTCCGCACTACAGTAGAAGTCTTGAGTCCCCATCAAGCGTACTACCATCGGAGAGTGGGAACGTTCGGCATATTGAATTGCTTGATCAAACAGCCCCTGATTGATGTGCGCTTGAACTATTTTTTCATACATATCAAGAGGGTTTAACAAAACCTTAGACTTTTGTGTTTTTGAAGTTACCCAACTGCTGCTAGTTTCTAAAGCTTCAATGGCAACAGCAAAACCTTGGATAGTTTCAGTCCATAATCCCATAGTAAAGGCAAAATTACCCAAGTAACGTCCAGCCATAAGACTTTCCAGAGGAAAAGTTTTGGGGGTATAAATCTCCAAGGCTAATTGGAAGGCTTTGATTGCTTCTGGAGTACGTTGCAAAGGTTTGTAAATATTCCCGAGATGATTTTGGGTTTTTGCCCAGTCATAGGGAAAGCGATCGCGTGTGTATTCTTGCAATGCTTGGTTGTAATGGTATATCGCTAATTCTAAGTTCTGTTTTCGTTTACCATGAATCCGATCACACCAGGCATTGCCAAGAAAACTTTGGGTGTTTGCCCACTCATGGGGAAAGCGATCGCGTGTGTATACACTCAATGCTTGCTGATGATAGTGTATCGCCCATTCTATATTCTCTGCTTTTTCCCCACGAATCCGCCGACAGAATGTATTTCCCAAATTATTATGGGTTATTGCCCATTCGTAGGCAAAGCGATCGCGTGTGTATATTTCTAATGCTTGGTTGTAACACTGTATTCCTAGTTCTATGTTCTCTTCAGCGTTACCATGAATACGATTACACCAGACATTGCCGAGATTTTTTTGGCTTCTTGCCCACATTTCGGGAAACAGATCGCGCTTGTATACCTGCAATGCCTGATTGCAATAATGTATCGCTAATTCCAAGTTTTCTGCCTCTTCGCCAAGAATACGTTCCCAGTAAGCAATCCCAAGATTATTTTGGATTGCTGCCCACATTTTGGGATTGCCATCATACGTAAATTGTTTTAATGCTTGCTTGTAATGGTGTATCGCTTGTTCCTGGTTTTCGGCTTTTTTTCCGCAAATACGCTCACCCAAAAGATTTCCCAAATGATTTTGCACCTTTGCCCATTGATCGGGAAAGCGATCGCGTGTGTATACTGTCAATGCTTGGTTGTAATGGTGTATCGCTAGTTCTTGGTTATCGGTTTGTTGACCACGGAGTCGTTTTGAGTAGGCAAGCCCGAGACTGTTTTGCACCTTTGCCCACGTTTCGGAACAGAGATCGCGTCGGATTTCTTGCAATGCTTGGTTATAACAGTATATCGCGAGTTCCAAGTTCTCTTCTGGGTTGCCAGAGATTCGCTCTGAGTACGCAACTCCAATATTACGTTGCGTTTTTGCCCAGTCATAAGGAAAGCGATCGCGTGTGTATTCCTCCAATGCTTGGTTGTAATAGTATATTACTTGTTCCAAATTATGAGATTTTTCCCCACGCACACGGTCAGAGAAAGCAAGCGCAAGATTAGTTTGCGTTGTTCCCCATTCATAAGGAAAGCGATCGCGTGTAAAAACTGTGGCGGCTACTTGGTAACCTACAATCGCAATTTCCATACGACCTGCTGGGTTACCTTGCTCAAACATCTGCACCAGCTTACTAAACTCAACAATAAACCCCGCAGTGTATTGTGCTAATATTTCCTTCAATTGTGGCAAGATATTCGTTGCCCAAACTTGCAACACATAAGCCAAAGTATCATTCAGCTTGTCCTGATTTGCTGCTAAATAGGGGAAAATTACTTGGGGATCACGATCTTTTTCAATTGCTTCCAATACATCAACTAAAAAAGTTTCATAAGCTTGCCAGGTGTGAGAACTTGCTTGTACTCCCAAAGAAGCAGCCAACTCATTTCTAAGATTCAACAACCAATCTGCAGTTAATTGGCGACTTTGGTTTGCCATATTTCCTGCAACTTGTTCCAAGGCTATTAGGAACCCTTCATCTATCCATTCTTTATCTTCTGCTACAATGTCCATCGCTTCCGCATGAGTGGCGCATCTTAACAGATCTGCAATTGTATTTAAATAAGTTTGGATTTTTGTTTCGTCCATATGACTTGCCAGTTGTGACTTGAGCACGTTCACTGATTTCTAATTTTATTGTGCAAAAATCAACTAGGCATTGTTATGTCACTCAAGAAATAACTTTTAACGCGAAAACCTGGTCAGCGGGACCAGGTTTTATCTAAAAAATTTCGTAGTGCTCAAATTGGTTTTATCGTGAGGAAATACAAAGGTTTTACAATAGTGGTGGACAATAACACTAACAAACTCAGCATAAAAAACGTTTTTCCGCTTTGGGATTTGGCTTCGCCTTTCAACACAGGCGCTGTGCCACTCATCATCATACTTATGCTGATATTTGCTTGGGCTGATGACGGAAGGACACCGGGTCAATTGCCCTTTTCAGTTTGGTTGTGCCTTGTTTGGTGTCCTATTTATTAAGTTACCACCCGATTATGGAATTGCCTGCAGTTGTTTACTGAACTTAACAACTGGAGTTTAGCTTCTTCGCCGAAGGCTATAAGCAACCCAAAAATCTGCTTGTGAGGGTTATACCATGTCCTGATAAACAGTTGTCATTGCGTTCGCGTAGCGTGCGCCCTTGGCGCATACTACGCGATAGCGAAGTGAAGCAATCTCAAACACTTGCGATTGCTGAGTCCCAAGGGGACACGCTGCGCGTTCGCTCGATTCGTGCGCTTTGCGCTTACGTTTCACTGAGTCCCAAGGGGACACGCTGCGCGTTCGCTCGATTCGTGCGCTTTGCGCTTACGTTCCACTCGCAATGACATATCGTAAGTAATTAGCAGGACATGATATTACTAGATCGTGAAAAACAAGATCCCCGACTCCTTTTAAAGGAGTCGGGGATCTGTGTCTCTCAATTTATGCGCTACGCGCAGGCACTTTCACACAAATCAAATAGGATTACTATAGAACTGCTCAATAACAGGACAGAGGCGCAAAGTATCGCGCCCTCTACATCGGAATTACCAATTTCACATAAGTTTGGTATAGTCTAAATGGTCGGTCACAATCCGCCCAATAACATCTATTTGGTTCAAATCTTCAGTCGAAAGTTGAACAGAGCTGGCTTGGGCGTTTGCGGTTGCTTGTTCGGGATAACGCACACCGGCGATCGCATGACTCTGTGGTTGAGCAATTAACCATGCTAGTGCTAACTGGGCAAGTGTACAGTTGTGACGTTCTGCAATTGGGCGCAATTTTTCCAAAGCTTGTTGAGCGCGTTCAAAATTTTCTCCCTGAAATAGCTTATTGTTGGCGCGGTTATCTTGTTGGTCAAATTTGTGACCAGCTTCAAATTTTCCTGTTAACAATCCTTGAGCTAGAGGTGAATAAGCAATAATCGCAATCTTATGTTCGATGCAATAAGGCATTGCATCTTTTTCGACATACCGCCAGAATAAAGAATAATGAGGCTGCAAGCTATCAATGCGTCCGTATTGAGATGCTTCTTCCAACTGGGTTTTGGAAAAATTGGAAACACCAATAGCCCGAATTTTCCCTTGCTTTTTCAGGTGGTTAAGAGCGTTCATTGTCTCCTCAATCGGAACAACTTCAGAATTGAACGAACCAGCGGGGCAATGAATTTGATATAAGTCTATGTAGTCAGTTCTGAGGTTTTTCAAGGAATGATTACAAGACTCAATCACCTGGTTGTACTTGAGATGGTTAGCAAAAACTTTCGTGGCATACTCCACTTGATCTCGAACATCAGATAAAGCTTGAGCAACAATTCTTTCTGAATGTCCGTCACCATAAACCTCAGCAGTATCAACTGTTGTGATACCAGCTTCAAATGCTGCCCGTATTGCTTTAATCGAGTTAGTGTCCTCAACTCCCACCCACATTTTTTTACCAGCTTGCCAAGTCCCCGTGAGAATAGGCGTAATTTTAACATCCGATGTACCCAGCGTTCGCTTTTCCATAATGATTCCTTATCTATTTTTTAATTCATTTGTTGCAGACAGCCACATAGTGTATCGATCTTGGCGTCAAAATAAATCAGAGTAATAGTAGATGCTTACGGAAGAATTGATTATGACGAATCATGCACTCAAAGAATGGGCAGTTGCTATCAATGCCTTAGAAACAAGCAAAACAATTATGCTCCTCCGCAAAGGTGGTATCCATGAACGTCATGGACGCTTTGAGGTTAACCACAAGCAGATTTTGCTTTACCCAACTTTTGAGCATCAACAGCCTTTCTTGCTCAAACCCGAGTATGCTAATTTGGTAATTCCGGTGACATCTGGTTGGCATCCAGAAACAGTTCATATCAACAGTTGGGCTGAAATTACAGATATTTTTCCAGTGAGTGAGGAATCAGTCGTTAATGCTCTGCTTCCATTCCATATTTGGAATGAGTACTTTATTAGCGATCGCCTCAAATGGAAACCGCGTCAGCCATTATATATTCTCCTGCTGCGGACTTACAAACTCCCCCAAGAGCAAGAAATTCCCTATTGCACCAAGTATGGTGGCTGTAAGTCATGGATTGACTTGGATGGATCCATTTCGTTACAAGGATCACAACCAATCTTGTCTGATTCGATATATGCCCAGTTAGTTGGCCAAATTCGCGATATTGTCAGCGACGAATTATATGCTCCATCCATATAATAACGTAGGACTTACGCACTTTAGAAATAAATTATTGTGTGCGTAACGATTAGCATGACTAGTTCCGTGCGGTTTTACAATAGTCAGATGACCACAAAAATTTCCCATTTCGATCTCAAAAGTGCATAAGTTGATTTTGCTTGCATCTAATTAAAGAAGAAGGGAAAGCTAATAGCATTATGCATATAATCATATTTTTGTCAATTCGTAAGTCCTATAACGAATAGCTATCAAAAAAAGTACTCAAAAATACATCAATTTTTGTGAGCCATAGGATAGCATTGGCTAAACGCAAAAGATGACTGCGTTTCTTTTCATAGCCTTTCGTCTGTAAAGCGTCTACGTCTTACATTCACTTTGAATTGTGTGATTCGTCTTGAGGTTAACCGCTGTGAACAATACAGAAAGTACCCCAAAAGGGCGATGTAGATATTGACAGATGTCTGTAAGTATGCTTGTAAGCTAACTAAAATAAATCAGGAGTTTGCCATGCATGGAAGAATGTGCTGGTTGTCAAAATTTGGCGACAGTGAAGAAAAAATTTTGCATTTGCAGACAGGACCAAATGAACCTTGGCGTCCTTACACAGCCTTTGGGCAATTAGCAGTCCCAGATTACAAAATACCAGGCGGTTCTAAAGGTTGGGCGACTTTCCAAAAATTGTTAAAAGCAGGTTGGACTTTGATACCAACTGCAAGAGCAAACGAGTTCTCGTCCTCAAGGACTTCAGTGGAGTCATGAATCAAGACAGAACATACGAAAGTTTTTCGCTTTTTACAAACCCCTAGGCGAACTTTCACCACGGGGATCAGCTGCGCCTTCTAAAGTTGCATCTGGTGTTACGACAATCGAATTAACATTACCCCAAGGCTTAGTTTGTTTAATTCTGTGTCCCTGACGCTGCAACTCGGCAAGAGTTAGAGCTTTCAAACCCATAGGTTGGACTCTTAGTTGATCACGTAACCACTGATGATGTATACGGGGTGCAGAAACAGCCGTGCCAGAATGCATCTTGTATTCTAGTACATTCAAGAGCTTGTCCTAAGTAGACAATAACCTAAACAAGCTTAGTCAACTACCGACAACTATCCCTCAAATTCTTCTATCAATTCATCAACAAGCTTTCTTAGCCGTTCCTTCCAGTCAGGGATGGCTTTTAATTTGTCTCTGACACCCTTTTGGACATTAAAACACACCGGCGTCTTATCAAAAGGCTCATTATTTAAAGGTTGTGCACCTAATTTATGATTTTTCTGGAAAGGCATTGCTATCGAGTGTATATATTACTATACTTATATATAGCACAAACGTATTGAGGTGACGCATTGGGACAAAGAAATAAGGCTTGCCTTATTACAACGAATACTCGTGGGTGCTGACAAATTAACAGACCATAGCAAGCCTTATTTCTCCAGTCATTCCCCCGGTGAACAATGCTTTTATCCATCAAAACTAAGTTGAAACTGACAAGCGAGCAAAAAACCATAATGGCAAAGCATGCAGGTATTGCAAGATTTACCTTTAATTGGGGTTTAGCTACTTGGAAAAATTTATATGATCATGGATTCAAGCCAAATAAATTCCTCCTTAAGAAGTTCTTTAATAATGAGGTAAAAACTCAACTGGAGTGGATTAAGGAGAAAGGAATTTGTCAAAAGATTACTCAATACGCCTTTGACCAATTAGGTGACGCGTATGCCCGATTTTTTAAAGGTAACGCATTGGGACAAAAAAATAAGCCAAGCCCTAATAACAACACGATAAATCGTGATGCTTCGAGATCAACCCAAGAGGGCTTGGCTTATTTTTCCAGTCAGAACCCCGGTAGGGGCGACTACCCCAGGTCAAAGAAGAAAGGCATCAACGACTCTTTCACTGTTGACAATGGTGGAAAACCTATCCCTGTTGCTGGTGTACGAGTTAAGCTGCCTACCATTGGATGGGTTAAAACTTATGAAGGACTGCCCCATACAACAACCACCAAGCTAACAATATCTCGGATAGCTGGTGACTGGTACATCGATGAGCGCTTATGAGGTTGAAACCGAGCCTACGCCTAAATCCGTCTATGTTGTAGGTGTGGATTTGGGAATAAAGGAACTAGCTACGCTTAGCACTGGTGTTACGTTTCCAAACCCAAAAGCCTACAAAAAGAACATCCAGAAACTAAAACGGTTGTCTAAAGCTCATTCTCGGAAAAAGAAAGGCAGTAACAACCGTTATAAGTCAAAAATCAAATTAGCGAAACATCATAACCGAGTTTCTAACATTCGCAAAGATTCGCTTCATAAAGTTACTCACCACTTATGCAAAAACCACGCGCTTGTAGTGGTAGACGACTTAAATGTTAGCGGGATGATGTCAAATCATAAGCTTGCCCAATCTATCGCTGATTGCGGGTTTTATGAATTCAAGCGACAACTTGAATATAAAACCAAGAAGTTTGGAAGTAAGTTAATTGTTGCGGATAGATGGTATCCATCTTCTAAAACCTGTAGTAATTGTGGTTGCAAAAAAGAAACACTCACCTTGAAGGAAAGAGTGTTTGAATCTGGTGAGCAGCGCCTTGCGGTGAATCCAGCGCTGCCAAGAGTTGTGCCTTGCGGTGAATCCAGCGCTGCAGGCGGGTTTCCCGCCGTAGGCGACTGGTGAACCCGGAGGGAGCCAGTACTTGATGAGGGTTTCCCGACAGAGGTATCTGGTGAGACCAGCGCTGCAGGAGGGTCTCCCTCCGTAGGCGACTGGCGAACCCGAAGGGCGTCGGGTTAAGCGCGTTGTGGCAACTAGCCCCGATAGGCGTAGCCGTGCCGCAGGCATAGGGGGCGCTAAGCAAGCGCTGCAGGCGGGTTTCCCGCCGTAGGCGACTGGTGAACCCGGAGGGAGCCAGTACTTGATGAGGGTTTCCCGACAGAGGTATCTGGTGAGACCAGCGCTGCAGGAGGGTCTCCCTCCGTAGGCGACTGGCGAACCCGAAGGGCGTCGGGTTAAGCGCGTTGTGGCAACTAGCCCCGGGGGCTGGCTCCACAACGCGCTTAACCCGACGCCCTTCGGGTTCGCCAGTCGCCTACGGAGGGAGACCCTCCTGCAGCGCTGGTCTCACCAGATACCTCTGTCGGGAAACCCTCATCAAGGACTGGCTCCCTCCGGGTTCACCAGTCGCCTACGGCGGGAAACCCGCTCCGTTTGCGTAGCGCCCCCTATGCCTGCGGCACGGCTACGGCGTAGCCGTGCCGCAGGCATAGGGGGCGCTACGCAAACGGAGGCGGGTTTCCCGCCGTAGGCGACTGGTGAACCCGGAGGGAGCCAGTACTTGATGAGGGTTTCCCGACAGAGGTATCTGGTGAGACCAGCGCTGCAGGAGGGTCTCCCTCCGTAGGCGACTGGCGAACCCGAAGGGCGTCGGGTTAAGCGCGTTGTGGCAACTAGCCCCGATGCCCAGAGCAGCGCCTTGCGGAGCCAGTCCTGCAGGAGGGTTTCCCGACAGAGGGATCTGGCGTTGGGGTTCCCCCCGTTGTGGCGACTGGCTGTCGGGTTCCCCCCGAGCCAGGGGACTGGCGTGCAACTAGCCCCGATAGGCGTAGCCGTGCCGCAGGCATAGGGGGCGCTACGCAAACGGAGCGGGTTTCCCGCCGTAGGCGACTGGTGAACCCGGAGGGAGCCAGTCCTTGATGAGGGTTTCCCGACAGAGGGATCTGGTGTTGGGGTTCCCCCAAAGTCTGTCGGGGGAAGCAACCCAAGCGACGAGCTTTGACCGTTGTGGCGACTGCGAACCCGCAGGGTCATTGTGGTTTTGTCATTGACCGTGATCTAAACGCAGCTATTAATTTGAGCCACTGCGTTGCCGGTGAGAAGTGCCTTGCGCGGGTTAAGCGCGTTGTGGCAACTTCGGAGGTTCCCCCGGTTGTAGCAAGTGGCGTATCGCGCAGGGCTTTGGCGTGAATGCTTTCTGAGGGCTAACCGCTCCCATGCTCCCTATGAAGAAAGAAATAAATGTCTAGACTTGTCTAGGTTTTATGTAGCAGAACTTGCAACACTTGTGTGATAATGGTTCCTCCGCCAGGGGCACCCACTGCCATACGAAGGCGACCATTTTCAGTGACAATAGTGGGAGTCATACTAGATAGAGGCGTTTTACGCGGTGCGATTGCATTCGCTTTTGCTCCCACAAGTCCAAACACATTCAGGACTCCAGGTGCAGCGGCTAAATCATCTATCTCGTCATTCATTAGAATACCAGTTTTTGGTACCACAACTCCAGAACCAAAACCATAGTTAACTGTGAAAGTTAAGCTAACAGCATTGCGCTGTTCATCTACAACAGTTGGGTGGGTGGTTTCAGGTGACTCATATCGAGTCGCGTAGAACCCCACTCCTAACTTTTCCTTGCGTGCGACTAGAGTCCGGCTATTTCTGACTCTGTGCTTGCCCAGACTGTGTTGCGGGATCAGATGCTGCGTATTTAGAAGAACGCCTAAAAGACCCGAAGAACTCATATAGTTTTCAGACATCCTCTTAGAGAGGTTTTGTCGAAACTTTAATTATTTATTGAGATTGACAATTGTAACTTAAACAGATTAACTCTTTCGGGAATTCTGATCTATTAAAAAGTTTATTTTTTCTTTAGCATTTTTTGTACGTATCTGCTATACCTTATGAAGTCATCATTCGTTAACGTTGTTTTAGAGACAACTTGAGATAGACTTCAGTATAAAGAAAAAAACAACTTGTCGATTTGTTGACTTATAATGATTGCCTGCCTTTTCATAAAGCAACAACTCTGGTTTAAAAGCAGGGTTGTTTTTTGTGTTCCAAATCACTAGGCAATTGATTAACAGATGGTAGAGAATACAAAACTGTGCGGGTTGTTGAAAAGGAAATAACCCTGATTTGAAATAGACCAAGTGTTTGAAGTTTTTGAAATTTGGAGAAAAAACTTATGGGTTGGTTACAACGACTTTTTGGCTTGGAAAAGCCTGCAGATGCTCAAGTAGATCCTGAGCCAGCAACATCAGATGACACAGGTGGTGAAGAAAGCATTGCTCCAGAGCGATTGGGGTTAAACGGAGAATATGACCAGAGTGGTCTGGCAAAGCGGGTTGCTCTAGCATTTGATGAAGACGGCTCTTTTGATGATATTGACTCCTTGTACGTAGCACAAACCGGCGGTACAGTTGTTCTCAAAGGGTCAGTTCCCAGTCAAGATATTCTCGACCAATTGGTACAAGTTGCTCAGGGTGTAACTGGTGCAACAGACGTACAAACTGATCAAGTTAGTGTTGGTTAAATAGGGTTTAACTTCTACATTTCGGCAAAAAGAACAAGCTATGAAACATCCGTTGCAACATCGATGGATAATGTCCATCGCATTGTTGACTATCTTAGTCCTTTCAGGTTGCGGGAATAAGGCTGAAGAGTCAACTAAGACTTCTTCTCCATCTGGCGAATCTGGCGGATCTACATCTACAACAGCTCCGTCTGGTGGAGCTACTACCTCAACAGAGGGAACACTTTCAGCAGAAGCTAAAAAGTTAGGTGTAAAGCCCGAAGGAGAAACCACGTGTCCCAGCAGTGCTCCTGTTAAGGGCTTAGTGACTAAGAAGCGGGGCAACATATATCGTGCTCCCAACACACCTGATTATGCAAAGGTCAAGCCAGAGATCTGCTTTGCGGATGTAGCTACTGCTGGAAAGGCTGGCTTTAGCGCTCCTAAGTAGTATTGCTCAGTAAGAGATCAAGCCCTTGCACTGCAAGGGCTTTATTATAAGAAGTGAATATGAAAACCGAAGTAGCGATCGCCATTCTTTACCAAGAAGACAAGTTTCTCATGCAGTTGCGGGATAATAACCCTAATATTGTCTATCCTGCCCACTGGGCACTATTTGGTGGACACATTGAAGCGGGTGAAACCCCAGAAGTTGCAGTACAACGGGAAATTTTAGAAGAAATTGGCTACACTTTACCATCAACGTTTTCTAAGTTTGGCTGTTATCCTGATGAAAAAGTCTTTCGTCATGTGTTCTGTGCACCACTCACAGTAGAATTAAATCAATTAGTTCTCAACGAAGGTTGGGATATGAGTTTAATGACACCAGAAGACATTCGTGTGGGTGCGAGTTATTCATCTGTGTCAACAGACGTACGACCCCTTGCACCTGTGCCTCAAAAAATTCTGTTAGATTTTATGGAAACAAACGGTTCATCAAACTAATAATTAATGACGAATGACTAACTACAAACTACCGCAATGGTTAAGTTTGAGCCTAGCGTTTCCCCTGATTGCACTCAACGGTTGGGTATTGCTTCTGGTTGTGCAGTATTTTCAACCTTTGGTCAATATCTTTGTCGCCGCCAGTTTGCTAGCTTTTGTTCTGGACTATCCAATTCGGTTTCTCCAAAAACAAAGGGTTAAACGCAACTTAGCTGTGGGAGGCGTGTTGTTGTTAGCTGTAGTACTTGTCGTGGCTTTGACTTTCACCTTATTTCCCTTGATTCTGCAACAGCTTAATGAACTAGCTAATTTTTTACCAAGTTGGATTGATTCTGGAGCGCAACAACTTCAAGCTTTCCAAAACTGGGCTGCAACCCAACAGCTTCCTGTTAATTTAAGTGGCATCTTAACTCAACTGTTAGACAGATTCTCCAATCAACTTCAGTCCTTTACTGGTCAAATTCTTGGTATTGCGGTGGATACCATTGGTAGTCTGCTCAACGTGCTATTGACGGTTGTGTTGACAATCTACTTAGTTTTAAATGGAGAACGTCTTTGGGATGGAATTTTTCAGTGGTTTCCGCCTCATACTGGTTCGCAAGTACGACGATTGTTGCGTGAAGACTTTCAAAATTACTTTATCGGTCAAGCAACAGTCGCTGCTTTGCTAGCGGTGATTCTGATACTTGTATTTATAGCGCTACGAATACCTTTGGCTTTATTGTTTGGTCTGGTGATTGGATTCTTTTCTTTATTTCCCTTTGGTACAGGCATAGGTATCGGTATAGTTAGTTTGTTGCTGGGATTGCAAAACTTTTGGCTAGGGGTTGAAGTCTTAGCTGTTACAGTGATGATTGACCAAGTCAATAGTAATTTTGTTGCTCCGCGTCTTTTGGGGAATTTGACTGGTTTAAATCCGGTGTGGGTGGTTATTTCTTTGTTATTGGGAACAAAACTGGGAGGAGTGCTGGGTTTGTTGGTTGCTATACCCATCGCCAGTTTTATCAAAGACACGGCAGACGACTGGCGTATTGGGAAATTTAGTGTACAGCCTACAGAGCATAACCCCAGTGATAGGATTTGTGATGAACAAACCTCAAACGTTGTCCTAGAGCGTTGATATTCTAAACAATTATTGCCCCATTTAAAAAGTCTGGTTTTCCAGGCTTTTTTCAGTTAGGAACTACGTCATACTGGAGTTTAAGTTTCTCAACTAAATCTGCTCCAATCACAACAGTCACGTCAGAGAGAATATCTCCCACAGAAGCAACCATCACCTGACCTGTACCAAGAGTACTGCTAACTGCGTTTGCAGCTTCGGGATTACCGTGTTGGGCAATAATTTGAGTTCGGCCAGCCGAGTCTACACCTGTATCAATCTCATGATGAGTAACGTAAACGTTTCTGAAACCATGTTTTTTGAGAACAGAAACTACAGTTTTTGCAACTTCTGGTTGTCCTGTTGCATTTTCTACAGCAATTCTCAATGTTTGCGGCTGAACTGAATTGACTTGAGTGTCTAGAGCATTGGCAGTTTGCACATCAAAATAACGTGATAGAATACCAGCAGTGGCACTAGAGTCGGAAATCCAGTAGCTACGTTTGTATTCTTTGTTGCTACTAAACCGCCCAGGAAGCATAAGTAAGTGCATCTGGTGGCGATTGTTTGTTGCTACAGTTTGAGCGATAGCCAGTATCTCCTCTACCGACAAATCAGTCTCCACATTCTCTTTCACAACCTGCATAATTTGAGGTACCTTTGCAATAGTTGCAGGCTGAAGCGCTGTATGTAAAATTTCTCTGAGCACTTCTTGCTGACGCTGCACGCGACCAATATCGCCTAAGGCATCATGACGGAAACGGACGTACTCCTGCAAGTGTTGTCCATTCAGCTTCTGGCGTCCAGGGGAAAAGTGAATATCCAAGTGTTGGGTGTGATCTATATAATCCATTTTTTTGGGAATGTTTACTTCAACTCCTCCCAATGCATCGACTAAATGAATAAATCCTTCAGTATCAACTCGGACATAGCGGTCAATAGTAACACCATTCAACAACTGACTTACAGTTTCTGCTGCCAGTTTTGATCCCCCTCGCACGTTTGCATCATTGATTTTATCAATACCGATATCTGGTAAACGCACGAGTGTATCTCGTGGAATCGATAAAACATTGATTTGATGCTTATTTGGCACTAGGCGCACTAGGAGCAATGTATCACTGTTACCAGCAAGTGCTTCAGTGGGGGTAAACTTTCCTTGATGCGGATGTCCTGAATTGTCAATGCCAAGAATCAAAATGTTAACAGGATGTTTCAGGGTTGCAGGGAGAAAACCTGTCAAGCTTGCATGAGTGTGAGGTAAGTGAGAAGCGGCATAATTTTTCAAGGGAGTTAAATTCAAGACAAAGGGAAAGATTGCTCCTAAACTTATAGAGATTAGTGTGATGATTCCCACGTAAAATGGCAGTCGTTCCATATTGAATTTCCGAGGGTTGTCTTTTTGCGTCACTTCTCACCTGCAAGCTATTTAGAAGAGTTGATGTAACATATTTAACTTGTTTCCAAATTTTTCACAACACTATTAGCTTTTGTGCTATCAAGTTACGTAAATTATGTCATTTTCATCTGCCCAACCTCGTAAAAAGTGCTAGTTTGCCACACGTCATACTGTCGCCATTCATTAGTCACAGTAACAACACAAGCACAGGTTAATTTGTCTGTAATTTATTTGCAAACAAATTCATTAAACCAGTTAAATTATGCTTTCTCTTATAGTGGCGACTACAGGCTGTGCCAACGGTAGCGAGGTTAATCTGGACTTTACTAGCTTAGGCTGGATTGATGTGATTATTTTGGGCATTGTTCAAGGAATTACAGAACTCTTACCGATAAGTAGTACTGCTCATATGCGGATAGTACCAACTTTATTAGGACTGCAAGATCCTGGCTCTGCTTTTTCAGCAGCAATGCAACTAGCCAGTTTAACAGCTGTTTTGAGTTATTTCTGGAAAGACTTAAAAAAATTGACGGGAGAAACGTTTAGAGCAATAACTGGGCAAGACTATCAATCGAGTTCTTTTCGGCTCATGGTAGGCTTGTTGCTAGGAACTTTACCCATTACAATTGCGGGTTTACTACTCAAGCCAATTCTCAACGCCTGTGACTCCCCAATGCGAGGTTTAGTTGTCATTGGTGCAGCATCTATTGTGATGTCTTTGCTGTTGGCGATCGCGGAAAAACGAGGAGAACGCGATCGCACTTTTGAAAAAATTACTCTCTGGGATGGAATTTGGGTAGGTGTTGCTCAAGCCTTTGCCCTGATACCAGGCGTTTCTCGTTCTGGTTCCACTCTCACAGCTGGACTATTTTTAGGGATGGAACGGGAGACAGCCGCAAAATTTTCTTTTCTGTTAGGCTTACCAGCAGTGATTTTAGCTGGGGCTTTGGAATTGCATACTCTTTTCAAAGCAGGATTGAGTGGGGCTGGTTGGTTGACACTTCTTATCGGCTTAATCTCTGCCAGTATTTCTGCTTTTGTAGCAATTTGGGGACTTCTACGCTACTTGGAAAAACACAGCACTTTGATTTTTATCTTTTATCGCTTTGGGATGGGGATATTTTTGATAGTGGCTGTGATTTCAGGTTGGTTGCCCAATTGATGAGTCATTTCATGTCCGCTAAATTAAGCATAACAGGACTTACCCAAGGGAAACGTAGTTCTGTCATTGCGACAAGGAGTGCGCAATCTCACAGTCTTGTTCTTTCGTAACTCGTGCGTAATTACATAATATTAAGTATAGAGAATGGAGATAGCGGTATTATGAATGACTGGAATTTGCCCTGGGAAGGCGGATGCCGTTGCGGACAACTGCGGTTTAAGGTGAGTGCTGCGCCTCTGCTTACTATGGCTTGCCACTGCACGGGTTGCCAGCGAATGACCGCTAGCGCTTTTTCTTTAAGCGTCGCGATCCCAAGCGTTGGCTTCTCGCTACTGAAAGGTCAGCCGGTTATCGGCGGTTTGCACGGCGCGGCTCGCCACTACTTCTGCCCGCACTGCATGAGTTGGATGTTTACTCGTCCGGAAGGAATGGACGAGTTCGTCAACCTTCGGGTGACGATGCTGGACGATGCGTCATGGTTCATGCCATTCATCGAAACTTGGACAAAGGAAAGGCTGTCATGGGCGACGACCCCTGCGGTTCATAGCTTCGAGACCTGGCCCGCTTACGAAGAATATCCAGGACTGATAGAAGAATACGCTCAGCTAGCGTCGAAACCTGTACGATGACTACAACTTGAAGGCTTTCTTAATCTTGTGCTATATAATCAGCTTACTTAAGGTAGTTATACGGAAAACTGTCTACTACACCCGAATATCAATGTTAGATCGAATAAATACGTATAATCACTTGATATAGAGGTACTTATTCGGACGTGCCCTAGCAGAAGCTGTGTTGAAGAGGGGCGACTACCTGCTTGCTACTGCTCGCCAACCAGAGCAACTTGGCGCTTTGATTGACTGTTAAAAGGAGGAAAAAATATGAATAAATATATACTTTTTTTTCAGAAGATCGACAGATCAAAGTTTATGGTTGTTGGAGGCAAGGGCGCTAATCTGGGCGAACTGTCCAGAATCAAGGGGGTACAGGTGCCGGAGGGTTTTTGCGTTACCACCGAAGCATATAAAAAAATAACCGAAAATAATCAGGAGCTTAACAGCTTGCTGGATGCATTAATGCGTCTTAAGGCAGAAGAGCGAAAAAATATCAGCAACATCAGTGCAAAAATCCGTATGGCCATCGAAAGAATGCCCATTTATGAGGATATAGCAGAAGAGATTGTGGGTTATCTCAAAAAGTTTGGTAAAAAAGATGCTTTTGCTGTACGGTCTAGTGCTACGGCGGAAGATCTACCGACGGCCTCCTTTGCAGGCCAACAGGATACGTATTTGAATATTATCGCAAAGGAGGCAATCCTAAAGCATATCAGTAAATGTTGGGCTTCCCTTTTTACGGATCGTGGGGTAATCTACCGGATACAAAACGGCTTTGACCACCGCAAAGTCCACTTGGCTGTAGTTGTTCAGAAGATGGTCTACCCGCAGGTGGCAGGAATTCTGTTTACTGCCGATCCCGTCACTTATAACAGGAAAGTGTTATCAATTGATGCCAGCTTCGGACTTGGCGAGGCCTTGGTCTCCGGACTGGTGAATGCTGATAACTATAAAGTGCGTAATGGCAAGGTTATCGATAAGAAGATATCTACCAAGAAGCTGGCTATTTATGCCTTAAAAGATGGCGGTACGAAAGAACAGGAGATTGAGCTTGAGCAGCAGAATAGCCAAGCGCTGACGGATGAGCAGATTTTGCAGCTTGAGCACATAGGTAGGAAGATCGAAGAACATTTCGGCTACCCCCAGGACATCGAATGGTGTTTGGTTGATGACACATTTTATATTGTCCAGAGTCGGCCGATCACTACTTTATATCCCATCCCTGAAGCAAATGATCGAGAAAATCACGTTTATGTATCTGTCGGTCACCAGCAAATGATGACCGATCCCATGAAACCATTGGGATTGTCGTTATGGCAGTTAACAGCTGCCCGACCCATGTATAAAGCTGGCGGAAGGTTGTTTGTTGATGTTATAGATGATTTGGCTTCACCTGTTAAAAGAGACATTCTAGTAAATGTCCTGGGGAAATCCGATCCGCTCATAAAAGACGCACTTATGACCATCTTAGAGCGGGGAGATTTTATCAAATCTTCACCAGATGATAAGCAAGAACAGAGTTCCAGTAAAAGCAATCAAGGTCCGCCGCCTGCGGATTTTCAAACACTAAACGAATATGATCCGACAGTCGTTTCTGATTTGATTAAGCGTAGTGAATCATCGATAAAAGAGTTAAAACATAACATCCAAACGAAATTAGGACCAGATCTATTTGATTTTATCTTGGAAGATATCCAGCAATTAAGGAAGAGCTTATCTGATCCACGAAGTTTTGGTGTGATTATGACTGCTATGAATGCTTCATCATGGATCAATGAAAAGATGAAGGAGTGGCTAGGTGAAAAAAGCGTAGCAGACACGCTTTCTCAATCTGTACCCAACAATATTACTTCAGAAATGGGTCTGGGACTATTGGATGTCGCAGATGTGATTCGCCCTTATCGGGAGGTCATTGAGTATTTACAATATGTAAAAGATGATAGCTTTTTGGATGAACTGGTTAAGTTTAATGGTGGACAGGAAACTCAAGACGCTATCTATGCTTTTCTCAACAAATACGGAATGCGATGTGCCGGGGAAATCGATATTACGAAAACTCGTTGGAGCGAAAAACCAACTACACTTGTCCCCATCATTCTCAGTAACATCAAAAACCTTGAGCCTAATGCCAGCAATCAGAAATTTGAGCAAGGGCGACAGGAAGCTTTGAAAAAAGAACAAGAGTTATTAGATCGGTTGAAGCAATTACCGGATGGTGAACAAAAAGCCAGAGAGGCAAAACGAATGATCAGCCTAGTCCGGAATTTCATCGGCTATCGTGAATATCCAAAATACGGCATAGTCAATCGCTACTTCGTTTATAAGCAGGCTTTACTGAAAGAAGCCGAACAACTCGTACAAGCCAACGTTATTAATGAAAAAGAAGATATATACTATCTCACTTTTCAAGAACTTCGCGAAGTCGTACTCACAAATAAACTGGATTACCAGATTATCACCAAACGAAAAGACGAGTTCAAATTATATGAAAAACTCACTCCCCCACGTGTGATCACGTCTGATGGTGAAATCATTGCGGGTAAGTACCAACGAGAAAATCTCCCAGCCGAAGCTATTGTAGGTTTACCTGTTTCTTCCGGCGTTATAGAGGGGCGAGCACGTGTCATCTTAAACTTGGAAGATGCTGATCTCGAAGATGGAGATATATTAGTCACCGCATTTACAGACCCCAGCTGGACTCCATTGTTTGTATCCATAAAAGGCCTGGTCACCGAAGTTGGTGGACTGATGACCCATGGAGCAGTTATCGCACGTGAATATGGGTTACCAGCAGTTGTCGGAGTGGAGAATGCTACCAAGCTGATCAAAGACGGACAAAGCATCCGGGTGAATGGAACGGACGGATATGTGGAAATGCTATAAATTGAGATATTTTTTGTCGTTGGAGTTAGAATTTAGTCTAGTTTCCGGTGCGAAACTCTTTTTGATCCAAAGTTGACTTTCATTAACCCTGTTTTGTCACTCTCGGAAAACAATAATTTCAGCAAGATTCTAAAACTTTGATTGAGTCAAGCTTTGAACCTTTATTTTCGCTCCAGTAACTAAAATTTATAGCCAAAACCTTGAGATGAAAGCGCTGAAACGCTTTCGGTAATTAGGTTCTCCTAAAGTGATAAAAGACGGTTAAGCTGAGATAGTTGAGAAAAAGCAACATTTTTTTGCGAATAGCTTCTAAGTTTCGACTTCGCTGAGTCAAGATCATGATAGTGCATTTGTTCTATTTTACGTTTCGCACCGCGAACTAGTCTAAACTCCTGTTTGCTGGGAGCTTCTTTGAGCTAGAAGTTCCCAGAGTGTTTACAAAATAATGTTTTAATTATCACTCTTCATCTATGTAAACTTCCCCATATTCTTTGTCTCCTAGAGGAATACTCTGATAACGAACTTTACCTTTAATCACCACTTGTGCTCCCTGGTGTAGAGCAGTTTGATTGGTGACAACCCAAATTTTTCCTGTGGAATCATTAATTTCATATGCGTATCGATTGAGAAGGGGAACTCTCTTTTCCACCTTACCTTGCACGTAAAGTGTTTTACCATCCTCTTGTTGTGCTTTCAAATCTTGAATCTGGGTGATGTTGGCTCCTATGGCATTTATGCCCAAGTACCCTAAACTACCACAACTGAGCAGTCCGACCAAAAGCAAAAAGGTTAGTCCCAAGCGTGTGAGTACGACAAAGCCGTGGCTATCTAATACTGAGAAGTTTAAATTTTTCACTTTCTGCATAATCTATATCATCTATTGAGGGAGATCCAAAAAAATAAATCTCCAGCCGTCAAACTAGATCTCTGGTCGTAGTCGCGAAGCTCTGTGGGGGAAGCTTCCCCCACAAGACTTTGCGCGAAGTCTGCCGGGGGAAGCAACCCAAGCGGCGAGCTTCGCGCAATATTCACACACACGGCTGGAGATTTATTTACTGGTAAGTGCCTGAGCCAATTTTGGCATCAGTGCTTGACTTGTGACAATTTTCATTTAGATAGTAACTATCAATACTTTGTCTTTCGGTATCAAAAACACTTAACAAACAACTCAAAAGCGGAGCCAAAGACTGTCAAGCTCCGGTCACGCCAACGCAGTATTTAAAATAAATTCTGTGTACGATTAAGTTTAAGATTGTAAGCTCGCCATTTTTAACAGAAGAACTCAGGGGTTAAGCAAAAAGTGAATGTTGCTGAATTAGTCACTGTTTCAATTATTTTGCTACTGGTTGCTACCTGCGTAGCTTTGCTGACACGCTGGCTGCGAGTCCCTTATGTTGCGGGTTTAGTTTTAGCGGGCTTAGCAATTACAGAACTTCTGCCGCGCCCCATCGGTTTAAACGATTCCCTAATTTTGAATCTGTTTCTGCCGATTCTGGTATTCGAGGCAGCTATCAATACTGATCTCAGCCGCCTCCGCAGCACCATCAAACCAATAGCCTTGCTAGCCGGACCTGGGATTGTGATTTCCTCTGGTATAACAGCAGCGCTGTTGAAATGGGAACTAGGACTGAATTGGACAGCAGTACTACTGGCAGGGGTGATTTTGGCAATCACTGATACCGTTTCCGTGATTGCTGTATTCAAGGAAGTGGCTGTCCCTCCCCGTCTTTCCACCATAGTTGAGGGAGAGAGCTTGTTTAACGATGGAGTGGCGCTAGTTTTATTTAGCCTAATTGTAAAAATTCATGACGTTGGCTCACTGACAATCCTCAGTGGATTACAAGAATTGTTTGTGGTTATTGTTGGTGGAACCCTAGTGGGACTTGCTGTGGGTTATTTGAGTACGAGTTTATTTGTTCGCTCGGATGAGCCGCTCAGTACTATTTTACTGACGCTGGCTGTGGCATTAGGAGCATTTAAAATTGGGCAATCTTTCAGCGTTTCTGGTGTGGTAGCTGTGGTTGTTGCGGGATTAATTGTTGGAAGTATTGGACTTTCAAGTCAAATATCAGCTTCTACTCGATTGACGTTGCTCAGCTTTTGGGAGTCTATCTCTTTTGGTGTCAATAGCTTTATTTTCTTACTCATAGGTATAGAAGTTGATTTACTCACTCTCTGGAGAACTCTGCCCGCAGTGTTGCTGGCGATCGTTGCTTATCAAGTGGGGCGTATACTTTGCGTCTATCCGCTGTTAGCTATATTACGTTGGTTTGACCGACCAATTCCGTGGCGCTGGCAGCACGTCTTGTTTCTTGGCAATATCAAAGGTTCTCTTTCTATGGGGTTAGCACTCAGCATCCCAGCAACAGTAACAGGACGAGAACAAATCATTGCCATAGTATTTGGGACAGTGTTGCTGTCCTTGCTCGGACAGGGAGTGAGTTTGCCGTGGATAGTGAAACGTTTGCGCTTGTCCCAATTTTCAGAATCTCGTCAGCAGGTTGAAGAATTACAAGCCCAATTAATCACAGGTAAGGCAGCCCAAGATGAATTAGATAGTTTGTTAAAGTCAGGAATATTACCAAAAGCCATTTACGAAGAGATGCGCTCAGCTTATCAGGTGCGAGTCGCAGGAGCAGAAAAAGCTTTGCGGGAATTGTACAATCGCCGCCCAGATGAATTTGATCTTAAAAGTGATGGGCACAGGAAACTCGAAGCCATTCGCCGCCGTTTGCTATTGGCAGAGAAAGGAGCACTCAACGAGGCAATACGTAAACAAATTCTTTCAGAAGAAGTTGTACAACAGCGACTTAAAAATATTGATGAGCAATTGCTCGCGTTAGAAGATGATTAGTCGCTGTGAAGAAACACGCTTAACGCTTAACAGGGAAAAAGGTGTTTCTTTCATTCGTAGCGGGTGGTGCGCCTCTCTCATTGGTACGACAAAACAAGTCTATAAATACAACTATGCTCTGGGAAACCCTCTACCGACAGATGGAATTTTTACGGAAAAAGTTAGAATTTTTGTTAATTATTTACTGTTACCTCTATAATTAATCGCGATGGTTATCTATGGCACTGAATGTTCGTCCAAAGAGGCGAAGTCGATTGGTGTCATTTTGCAAAAAGTCGTGAGGAAACCCAAGCTCAATTTGACTGACTTCGTTTGTTGTGTGTTGCTGTCTTTTCTGTTCTTGGATAAAGTATCACAATAAAAGCGATCGCTCTTCTCCAGCAACGCGCCTATATCATAAAGCTAAATTTTTACTTGTTTTCTATACGCTAATGGTGTTGTACCTATAAATTTGCGAAAGACGTTTGTAAAGTGGCTTTGACTCTGAAAACCTACTTGCTGGTAGATTTGATGTATGGCTTGTTCTGTTTTACTTAATAACTTTTTCGCCCTCTCTATTCTGCAATTCATAACGTATTGGTGCGGCGAAAAACCAGTGGATTGTTTAAACATACGCGAGAAATGATACATACTAATCCCTACTACTGTCGCCATCTCAGCTAAGCCTAAATCTTTTTCTAAGTTTTGATTGATATATTCAATAGCTTGTTGCAACTTGAAACGCGAAAGTCCTTCTGGATGTTTAGTAACTTTCACAGAAGATACAGAATAGTTTTTTATTAAATGAATTGATAGAGTTGTTGCTAAAGATTCTATATAAATACGACAACCCATGCCATCTGATTCCAGTTCTGATTGTAGTGCTAGTCCAATTTGTTGAATCAACGGATCTGAATCAGCAAGATGTGGTATAATCTCTATCGATTGCATATCTATCAAGTCACAACCAGCGCGAGCAAATAAAGCTTTTTCTAAACTAAGAACTAAAAATTCAGCTTCTATTTCCCAACTTAATTTGTGATAGCTGCTTGCTGGAATGACGACAACGTCGCCATATTTAATACACTCGTGATGGACGTGTCCGTTCAATACGCGTTGTACATAGATAGGTTCTTTTGTCAGACTTATACTAATGACGTGCTGTTGAGGACTATGTTCTGGTGTCTCGTAAGCAGGCTGTTGATGATAATCTAGGCGAATGTGATCCCACTTAGCATGGTAACTGCTCATTAGGGGCGATCGCGGAAGAATTTGCGTATATGCATCTTCTTGAGCAAAATCAACACTTATGATTTCCTCTGTCGGCATCGCTTTCACCCCATAAACAATTGCTTTAAAGGTACGCCTGTATGCTTGCTTTCTTATACAGCTTGGATGCTGTCTTCAAAAGCAAAAGTTTAATGCTATAAATGTTAACACACTAACTAAAACATCTAGCGCTCAAACATAATCTGCAACTTGTATGAGTTACATAGTTATCTACGATGGAAATTGCAATCTTTGTGTCACAGGAGTGCAAATGCTGGAGACTCTTGATAAGGGACAACTTTTTCGCTACGTTCCTATGCAAGACGAGTCAACTGTACAACAGTGGGGAATTACACCCCAAAATTGTGAGTTGGGTATGATTCTCATAGATGCAGATGCACCAGAAAGACGGTGGCAAGGCAGTGCAGCTGCTGAGGAGATTGGGCAATTATTGCCTAATGGTAGTGTATTTGTAGATGCATATCGCGCTTTACCAGGAGTAAAATGGACGGGTGATCGCTTTTACGAACAAATCCGGGATAACCGTTACACCATCTTTGGCAAGCGTTCTAGTACTTATAAATCAGCCTATTGCGTGGATGGGGGCTGCAAGTAGCTAGAAATGATGAATAATGAAAACCAGCAAACTCGGGCATTCAGAACCCCTCCCATGCTGCTTGAAAGTGTCAATTCAAACCTCTGTTATAAGTTGTCTAGGTTTTGAATAGCAGGAATTGACTTAGGGCATCAGTCTGACTTGTGTAATTGGATTCTCGTTGTTCTTCCTTTAACGACTTAAAATAATTTCTAGTACAATTTTGCTTTCCAAGCTGTTGGGTAAAGAAAAGCCGATACAACTCACAACTTGGTTTTGCTTGATTGTCGTCTAGTTGAACCAAACCCATGCTTTCTAGTTTGTAAGCAGCGATCGCATCGAACTGCACTGTCTCATTATTCATCACAACCTCTTGCATAGCTGATATTAGTTGTGGATCAGCTTGCAGTAGGGCTAAGAGTTCTCTGAGATGTTGACTATAAATTCCACCGAGTGTGTCAGCTGTTTGTAATAACTCCTCTAGCGTCACGCCCTCTTGAGAAATATGATAAAGCCCAAGACTCACCAGATAGGGATGCCCTCCCATCATTGTTTGTAACGGTGTCAGCCGTCCTGCCCCTTGCTCGTTTGCTGCCCAATCTATTCCATAGCATTGTGCTAAATTCTGTACTTGCTTGAGAGTAAATGGTGGTAGGGAGACTGTCAACCCAACATTGAAAGGAGATTGGTTAAGCTTAAGCGGGATATAGATTTCTGTGCTATGAACCACCACTAAACGCAATTTTTGCCAGATGCTATCTTGTTTTGCCACCTCATGCCAAAATCGTAACATTGGCAAAAAGTCTTGAGCAATATTGGGGTGTTCAAAAACTCGATTGACTTCATTCAAAGCCAAGACTACTGCACTATTCTCGATACATTGCAGCACATACCCCTCGAAATAGATTTTGCAGCTTACCTTGCTGCCCATTTCGGCGTCCCAAAAATCATCCAGATTGGGGGGCAGGTTCAACTGCCTACTGACATTGATGCAGAACCAACGCAAAAACTTCTCTATCGATGCAAAAACGCCTTCATCAGCTTCTTGAAAGTCTAAATAAACAGTTTTATAATCCTGTTTTTTAGCGTAAAAAATCATCCTGTTGAGCAACGAACTTTTGCCCATCTTTCTGGGTGCTTTGATACGGATCAAGCAACCAGGTTGCATGATTTCTGCACAAACAAGTTCTTCAAGCGGAGGGCGATGGACGTAGAAAGGAGAAGCCACGGGTATTGGGCCACCTGGAAAGTCTGCCTTGCTTACTCTAACTAAATCTAGCGAAGTTTTTTGTGCATCATAATGTGCTTGAAACTCTTGTTGAGGCGGCTTGTTGTGCACAACAACGTTGTCTTGCTGGAATCTACTCAAAACTAGATGCAGATTTTTTTTGGTTACTCTTTCGCCAAGTGCCTCTGAAAGGTCTTGCCACAACTGGGAGCCAACTTCCTTTATGTAGTCGCTAGCGTAGCCTGAGCCTTTGGCCATTTCACCGTAAGTTTTTCCTAGTAATGATTGATCAAGTACAAACCGCTGAATGGAACCAAGGGGCTTGTCTTGGAAAATTTGTCCTAAAGCTTCCAGTAGATGTTCCACGGTTAATAAAAAGTTAAAGTTAAAGTTAAGTAATTTTACGCATATTTTCTTTACTAGTAATAATATACATCTAAAGGACAATTTTTACAAAGATTAAAGCACAAAGGGACGGACAGTTCCCTAGGGCAGGTTAGCTACCGTAGAACTGTCGTCATTCAAATAACTTGATCCAAGAATAAACTCGTGGGGATATTTTAAGTTCTGCGTTCCGCCCAACCTAATTCCTTCTCAACAAGCAGCACACAATTTCAGTCCACGGACATAAATTTTGTTTGAGTTTTTCTGTCTTTGTGATAATTAATACAAAAACAATCACGAGCGCAATTGCCCCTATGTGTCCAGAAGGTTAACTTTTGCGAAAACTTTCTCCCCAAATCTCCGGTTTGGACGACCCTGTGCTCTGCACAGTGGGGTATAAGGCGCGCAAAAGCGATAAGCCCGCTTGGTTTAGCTTGTGCGTATCGCACCCTCTAAGGGACTTCTAAATAAAAAAAACATCCCATCGCTTGGAGTCTATGGGGCGGGCTGCGATGAAGGCGACGATGAAACGACTTCCAAATAAAAAAACATCCCATTGCTTGGAGGGTAGGGAGCACTGGAGCACAGGAGCAGGTAGAGGAAAAATCGTTTTGAGTCCAGAAACTGGATAATTTATTTTTTGGAGTTCCCTAATCGGAAATATGCCCTAAGTAGCCATCATGAGCTGCAATCCCAATGGTTTAGACCACTGTATATTTTTTATGTAGTTCTTTTTTTGTGCTTACCTACTTAGAGCCACGTACTTTACAAAGTTCACAAATCATTGATAATGGCGTACCTTATCAATCAAGCGCAGGAAGATATGGGGATTAATTATTTTGAATTCATCATTTAGAATGTTCTATTTCCCTTAATGAGCCTGAGAAGTTTTTTCTATCTCCAAATTTAGAAAGAAATGTTGTCCCCAAAACTTGAACATACTTATCATGATTGTGTTGGTTATGTACCAGTTCATAGCCTCTGTGAGCCAACATTTCAGCTTTTTGAGGATTGTTTAAAAGATCCTGAATTGCTCGCTTGAGCCCTATTGGATCATGAGGATTTACACCAATAGCAACACCTGAATCAATCAGATCACTAATCATTCCTGGTGAGCGAGTGATGATTACAGGTCGCCGACAAGCCATTGCTTCAAACACAGTGGTGAGTCCAGCGTTAAAATTATTCTCAAGAAGGCTTAAAACAACTATGTCAGAATCCCGGTAAAGCTGCAATAACTCGCACCACTCGTAAAAGCGAAACGACATATTACTTGGTGTGACTTTTGGAAATGCTCCTCTTGGTGCTCTTGTGCTGGGTGAAAAAGCACAAATCTTCACATCGACATCTAAGTCTTTAGTGGCATCAGCTAGAGTTGCATAGTCCCGTTTCTCTAAACCTCCACTACCAATAATTGGACGCGACTTGTTTGGTGAAACCGATCCTGGTGTGAAAAACGATAGGTCTGTACATACTGAAGGTAATAGACAAACTCGGTTTTGATTTAAATGCAGGTAGTGACTAAGGAATTCAGCCTGATTAGCGTTGTGTGTGACAAATAAATCAATTCGGTCAGCTAGTTGAAACAAGTTCAATGCTAGAGAAGTTCGTGGTCGATTAGAGTTGTGAACAAAAACAATAATTTTGGGTCGCTTGTGTCTAGCACCGCAAAGTGCGGCAATTGGAAAGCCTATGACTTCACCAGTGCAATATATAACATCATCCTCTTGAAGCTGTGAGGATAACTTGCGTGCTAAAGCCCAGTGTTCAGGACGACCAATAATCCTTGCACGCATTTTATCTATGGGCAGGACTGGCTCACCTGCTGGTTGATGAATGGTTGCCCCCAAAAGCTGAGTCAAATCCCATATTGCATGCCTAGGATTTTTTCCTGCTTGGGCATTTCGGGCGATCGCTTCTAAATCACATGAAGGGCATAAAGCTATATGGTATTTCAAGACGTTCATATCATGATTCAGGGATATTTGCTGGATATTAACACTGCAACGCGATTGTTAACCGATAAACTATGTTAACTGGCAAGAGCTTGCGCTCAAAACTTTTTAAACGCTTACGATCATATCCAGCCTTTGCTGATGACCAAGATATAATCAGCCAAGAATTGTTTACTAGTACACAACTTTTGTGGCTCCACATCCACTGCTACGATACGCACAAGCTAAAGCTAGCGGGCTTATCGCTAGTGAAGTTGCCTGCCACATTGGGAAAGAACCTAGTTGATTCCTAAGGATACTGCTGTTTGATTCTCTAATCAAGATATTAACTTTTGTCTTTACCAAATATCCTCATTTATAAAGTAAACATCAAGACTTTGTAGGTTGAGTGGAACCAAGTGGAACTCAACATTTAGTAGAGTTGTTGGGTATAATCCCCGATACGGGCACTTTCCAACCTACAAAATATTTTAAAGATTTACTTTATAAATGGCTTCCAAGCAGTGTTTTAATTGGTAAACCAAACCCCAAATAATTCCGAATGACTAAAAATAAAGCAAGTATAGCTATAAAAAATGCGGTAGTTTGAATATCTTGAGCAAAACAAGTAAGTTTTTCCTGCCAAAGGCCATAAAGATTGACTATGTACAAAGGCAAATCGCTGAGTGCAATCACGATAATTGCCCCCAGTTCCCCAAAACTGTAATATGCCAGAGGTACACCTAGAGTAATTATTCCAAATCGAGCAAAATTACTTTGAGCTGAATATAAGGGCTTGCTAATTGCCAATAGAGCAGGACTTATAGTATAAAACAGTAGAGAAAACCAGATGCCACTGCACAAAATTGGCATCATCCAAGTAGCTGCGGCATACCTTTTGTCATACAGTACAGTAATAATTAAATCACCAACAGTAACCAAGCTTGCTAATCCAATCGCACACCCTATTAGAATCACCCACCGTTGACGGATAATTTTTGCTTGCAAACTTGACCTTGGTAAGTCAGCTTGTTGGGAAATTGTAGGAAAAATGACTTTATAGCTAAGTTGTTTAATAACTTCTCGGGGTATGCTTGCTAGGGTATAGGCTACTGTATAAACGCCTAGCATTTCAAGTGACAGGATTTTACCCAAAACCAGGCGATCAGATTGTTCAGCTGCAAACATCAGTCCTGATGCAATGAACATCCACTTGCCAAAGGATAGAATTTCTTTAACAGCTTCTGGCTCCCATGCAAAGCGATTGGAGTATTTTGGTATTAACCAATAGCTGCTAACTAGTTTGTATATTGCTCCTATCACCATCCCAACAGCTAAAGACCAGACAGTTGGATAGCGCCAAACCAAGATACATAAGGTAGACAAAAAACTTGCTTGCAATAATAGGTCATATACAGCAAGTTTACCTAATTCCATCCGGCGATGAAGAGTATGTTGGCTAGTACAGCTAAATCCATCAAAAATTGCGTATAATAAACTGATAGGAATCAGCCACACTAAGCGTTGATCATTGTAAAAATTTGCCATTGGAAAGCTAACAAGTAAACAAACAATCCAAATGACAACACCACGAATAACTTGTATAGTCCAAGCAGTATTTAAAAAAGCAGGTTCATCACCTCGTTTACTATTAATTATATTTTGAGCAATGCCAACGTCTGAGAATAACTCAAGACCAACTCTTAGGGTC